>JAFGHX010000441.1 GCA_016929905.1 Kiritimatiellia bacterium | reverse complement strand
CCGGCGGTGCCGGAAACGCCGCCGGACGACCTGCCGCTCTCACGCCATTTTCGGGGCTCGGGTACGGTCGTGATCCGGACCGGCTGGTATGAGCCGGACGCCACGGTGGTGACGTTCCAGTGCGGCGACTACTTCGGCGGCCACGACCATTACGACCAGAACAGCTTCACGATCTACAGGAAAGCTCATCTGGCCATCGACAGCGGCGGCTACGACAAGTGGTACAGCCGGCATTGGCAGAACTACTACTGCCGCACGGTGGCGCACAACACCATGACGGTGTTCGACCCGGCTGAAGACTGTGCGGCCAACTTCGGCGGCGGCGCCAATGACGGCGGGCAGATCTCCCTCTACACGCGCAACGGCAAGGGGAACCACCCGAGGACGATGCGGCAGGCCCTGCGCGACCCGCAATACGATACCGGCGACATCCTCGTTTTCGATGCGGCCCGGGACTATGTGCGCGTGCTGGGCGACGCCACGCGCGCCTACAGCCCGCACAAGCTGAAGAACTTCACGCGGGAACTCGTCTTCCTGCAGCCGACGATCCAGACGAACCCGCCGACCGTGGTGGTCTTCGACAGGGTCCGCGCGACCCGGCCCGAGTACGCGAAGAAATGGCTGCTGCACACCGCCGACAAGCCGGAGCAGATCGGCTCCGACACCTGGTGCGCCACGGAGGGCGACGGCAAGCTCTACGTGAGCATGCTCGAGCCGCGCGGCGCCAACGTAACGCTCGTCGGCGGGCCGGGGCGCGAGTTCGAGGTGAACGGCAGGAACTACCCCCTGCCGGAGAAGGACGCGTCCAACCGGCCGCCCAACGTGGCGGGAAGCTGGCGGATCGAGATCGAGCCGCCGGCGCCGGCGGAAGCCGACCTGTTCCTGAACGTGCTGATGCCTGCTGACAAGGACCAGGCTTCCGTTCCGGCCATCACGCGCATGGAGACCGAAAACATGCTGGGCAGCTTCATCAAGAGCGAACACGGCGAGCCGAATGCGATCGTGTGGTTTGCCAAGAACAAGGACGTGCTGAGCGATGATGAATCCCTCGGCTACCGCATCCAGGAGACCGGGGCGACCCGGCACCTGATCACCGACCTGCCGGCGGACATGGAATACGCGATCTGGCTGAACGACAACATCATCCAGACCCAGCGGACGCAGGATACAAGGACCGAAACGGGCGTACGGAAGCCGCTTACGCCGTCGAGTTCGCTCTGGTTCACGACCCCCGCCGGGGCGGGCCAGGCGATCAGGATTACGCCGGTCCGGAGGACCGCGGAACGGGTCGAAATGCGCGCGCGACGCATTCCCTCGGCTCAGCACCCGACCACATGCAGTGACCGGCCGGCCCGTTCGAGCGTCTCCCACCGGATCTTCTCGTCCCACGGCCGATCGGACCGGTCGAAGAGCACGAGCCAGGCTTCGGGCGCGCCGAGCCGTTCGGCGGCCTCCCCCGCCATCGCCGGACGGATCGGCCGTGCTACGTCCCGCTCGCACAGGACGTCCACGACTTCGGCCCCGATCGCGTTGACCAGCCACGGTTGGCCCAGAGTCCGGGCGTAAACGGCATCCACGAATTCGGACGGGAACACCTGCCCCGTGTCGGCCGTGTGTTGGCCGTAGAGCGTCGCCACTTCCTCCCGCGTGAAGCCGGCCAACGTCAGGGCCGTCTTGACGATATGGAACGGGCTGGCCGAGCCCAGCGTCGCGCGGTCCTCGCGCACGCGCACCTTGTAGTCGCGGATGTTGCGCATGCCGGCATCCTACGGCTGCGCCCGCCGCCGCACAAGGCCAATGTCGGCCTAAATCGGCGACATCGATCCGGTCGCGATCCTGCTGCGGACCGGATACCGCACGCTGCCCGGCGTGCGCATCGAGTAGGGGGGCGCCAGACTTCTCAACCCGGCCAGGTGGCCGTGGCCACGCCGTTGGCGGCCGTCACGCGCAGGCGCCACTCGTGGCACGCGGGAGCGATCGCGCGCTGGGCGGCAACCGAGGCGCCCGCCCATGTCAGGCCGGGCGGCGGTTGCCCGTCGATTCGGACGGCAAAGGTGTCCTGCAGTCCGCCGACCGCCAGCCGCCGTACGCGGCTCACGTCGATCGTGGCCATGCCGGGGCGCTCGGCGATCTGCGCCAGCGCGTGATGCGCCAACTGCGTGAAGCAGGCCCGGCTGTCCGGCGCCAGCAGGCGATCCGCTCGGTTTTCGTACGGGCGCAGGAACGCGACCCAGCGCGCCACGACTTCTTCATTCCGCGCGGGGTCCGCATGGAGAAGGTTCGGCCAATGGGTCCCGACCAGCGGGCCGGCGAGCTCATGCACCGGCGTCACGCCGGTCTCGAGCCAGGGATAGCGGTAGGCCTGCGGCTGGAGAACCGTGAACACGTTTTCGTCCGCGGTGAAGAGCGGGTGCTCGAACGTGCGCCCGGCGCGCACCACGGAACACGGCGTCGCGATGCGGCGAACGCCGTACGCCCCCAGCAGCGCCGCCAGACCGGCGGGTCCGTCGCCAATGGCGTGGCGAAACGCGGCGGGCACGAACGACTCGGGAAACGGGCCCAGCCCGTTCTGCGCCTGGATGGCGGCGAAGGCCTCGAGGTGTTGGCGCAGGTCGTCCCGCGGCCGCATGGCGCCGTTGCCGTCGTGCCACTCGGCGCGCGTGAACGTTCCGCCTTCCCAGTATTCGTGGCCGACCCCGTGCAGCGCGAGCTCGACGTGCGGCGCACCCTGCCGCAGAATCTCCGCGGCTTCGTCCAGCCACGCCCCCACCCAGCGGGAATTGTCCCACCGGCTGCCCATCCACGTGGCGCTCGGCACGCGGCGCAGGATGTTCGCGCGGTCCCATTCGCACAGCACCATCGCCGCCATGGGGCGGATGCCGAGCTGCCTGCCGAGCGACACGAGCGCCGCGTAGTCGGCCGGAACGTGCGTTCGCCCAATCCCGCTTCGGAACGGCTCCTGCCGCGCGTGCCCGTCTTCGCCGCACCACCAGCCCACGTCGTCAACAACCACCTGCAGCGGCATGGGAATGCGAAAGGTCATTCGGTCTCTCTCCTCGGTCCAACCCTGGCCCCGGGCAGGACGTCCGGCCGCGGAAACCCAGTTGCTTGTTCCGTCTCGCGGGGCGCCCCACCCCCACCCTGCCGATATGGCGCCATTATCCCGACGCATGTCCGCAGCATCAAGGACTATCGCCGCTCGGCCGGCCCGTGCCCATGGAGCATGTCTTTCCTGGCAAGCCGCACGCCGTATGGCATAATCCCGGTCTCCCGTTCGATTCCATGTCCGGGAACGGGATGTGGCGGACATTCTTGAGGTATACGAAGGATGGGAACGGCCCATCGCAACGCGAACCGCGGCGGGCGAGAGCCGGCAGAGCATTATCGGCACGCTCGCCGCCTGGGAAGAGCAGGTGAATCCGTACAAGCAGGCGGTCTCCGTCAAGCAGCAGTTCGAAGGCAAGGAAGGGCGGGGCCAGGACCCGGCCGCCTCGACCGCGGTCTTCTCGCGTGTGGCCTGGAAGCGCGACCCAAGGAAGCCGGACGGCAGCTACGACTTCGAGAATGCCGCCGAGTCCTACCACGTCGTGCTGGAGGACGCCACGCCTGTCCACCGGGTCGAAGGGCTCGAGATCACCGAGGCGAACTACGAACGGCTCAACCTGACCCGGGACTTCATCGGCAGGAAGCACCTGAACGTGTCCGTGGCGCACCACGTCGCGCGGCTGCCGCGGGAGTTCGTGGGGCTGAACAACGGGCACTGCGGTTCCCACCAGTTCCTGGTCGACGATTTCATGAGAGCCCTGGATTCCGGGAAGTTGCCGCCGAACCATGTGTGGCTGGCGGCCCGTTTCAATGCACCCGGCATCGTCGCGCATGCGTCCGCCACGAAGGGCGGGGCGCTCCTCGATATTCCCGACTTCGGCCGGCCGCCCAGGGAGGCGACCTACCTGGATTCTCGAAGCGTGTTGAAAGACTGAGCGGCCAGCGCATGCCGGCTTGCCGTTACAGGCGAGCGTCCACGCCAGCCGCGCAGGCCGGGAGGCCCACGCACCGGGAAGGCGCTTCAGCCCGTCATCGGCTTGATGTGGCTTTCGTGCCTGCGCTATCTTCCCATCGCGCACATTTCCTGTCCGGTCCACGCGTCCGGCGGGGTCTATCGGGTAAAGGAGTCGATTCGGGTATGGACGATGGCAACCCAATCCGCGATGCCGAGCTGGTGTCCGATTACGTGCAGACCGGGTCCGAGGAGGCGTTCAAGACCCTGGTGCGCCGGCATTCGGCCATGGTCTTTACCACGTGCCGGCGGGGCCTGGGCGGGGACGCCGCCGCGGCCGAGGACGCCGCGCAGGCGGTATTCATCCTGCTGGCGCAACGCGCCCGGAAGCTGCGGAACCGGCAGGCGCTGGGCGCGTGGCTGTTCTGGACAGCGAAATCGGTTGCGGACCACATGGCGCGCGCGGAGGCACGGCGCAGACTCCGGGAACAGGAAGCATCAGCGATGAATGAATCACCAGGCAGAACGAACAGCGAGGTGTCGTGGTGGACCGGACTCGAGGAACGCCTGAACGACGCGATTGCCGGCCTGCGCGAGCAGTACCGGGAGGCGGTCGTGCTGCATGTCCTCGAGGGAATGTCACAACGGGACGTGGCCCATACGACCGGCTGCTCCGAGGAGGCGGTCAGGAAACGGATTGCGCGCGGCCTCGAAAGCCTCCGCCGAACCCTGGCGCGGCGGGGCGCGGTGGTATCGGCGGCGGCGCTCAGCGCGCATCTGGCGGAGCAGGCGGCCGAGGCGGCCCCGGCCGATCTGGTCGCGTCGTGTCAGGCCGCGGGGCTCGCGGCGGTCACGGGCGCCGCGGCGGCGGCGAGCGTGCCGATGACGATAGCAGAAGGAGTGACCAGAATGCTTCTCTGGACGAAAGTGAGAGTCGCGGCGGCGGTGACGGGCGCGGTCGCGTTGGCCGGGGCCGGCGTGGCGGCGGGGTTGACCGAGGGCAAGGCGACCTGGCGCTCGATCGGGCCGGGCCATTTCGGCGCGATGTTCGGGCCCGGCATCTCGCCGCACGACTCGAAGACGATCGTGGCCGGGGTGGACATGGGGCACGCGTTCATGACGCGCGACGGGGGCACAACGTGGAAGATTCTGGGCCGCAACGCGGGCCTGCCCGCCGAGGCCTCGGCGCAGGCGCAAACGCCATTCGCCAATCCCGCCTACCGCGGGATGGTCTGCTGCGGCTTCGATCCGAAGCGGCCGGAACGCATTTTCGTCGGCGGCACGCACGGGCTCTCCCGCACGACGGACGGCGGCGAGAACTGGCGGCTTGTTCTGGGCGGCGGACCGGGCCTCTGCTGCGGCGCGATCGCCGTCGATCCGACCGATCCGAACGTCGTGTATTGCGGCAACGGGATGGCGCCCCGCCACGGCATCTCGTGGTCGCAAGGCGATGTATGGAAGAGTACGGATGGCGGGGACACCTGGCAGGCCGTAACGCCGCCCGAGCATCAGGGCAAGCATCACATCTGGCTGGGCTTGGCCGTGGACCCGCGGAGTCCTTTCGCGCCCGGCAAGGGTCACAGCCGCGTCTACGTGTACGGGCAGCAAGATTTCATGGTGTCGGAAGATGCCGGCGAAAGCTGGACGTCCCTCAAGGCCTCCGTGCCGGGCGAACGCTGGCTTTCAGGGCTGGTTCTGGCGCCGGGCAAGGAACGCGCGACCCTCTTTGCGGCCGTCGCGGCCGGCATGGTCGGACCGGAGAAGAAGGAACAGGCGGGCGGCGTGTATCGCTCCGATGACGGCGGCCGGACCTGGACGGCAAAGAACAAGGGGCTCGAGAAGAACATCGAGTGGATGGCCACGCAGGGGCGGAAGCATGGCGGCGGCCCCGGCTATGTCTACTCGCTTCTGGTGGGCTGCGCGGCCAAGCCCGCCGTGATGTACTTCGCCAGTCATCCGCATGGCGTCTTCAAGACCGTGGACGGTGGGGAAAGCTGGCGCGGCCTGCTGGACCTTCGGACGGACTGGGTCAAGCGGGAGGATTTCGAGGGCAAGGATGCCTCCGTGCCTCTGCGCAAGCACGGCGGCAACTTCGATCGGAGCTTCTACAGTCAATGGGGACCCGCCAACGGGCTGGCCTGCTCGGCCACGGACCCGGACGCCGTCGTCTACACGGACAACGCCACGATCGGCGTGAGTTTCGACGGCGGCAAACGCTGGAGCGAGCCGGGTTTCGAGTTCGGCCAGGCGGTCTGGCCGGACAAGTTCGGGGACCGCCCGCCGAGCGTTTACACGCACAAGGTGCGCTCGCGCGGCATCCAGTTGATCCAGCCGCACGGCGCGGCCATCGACCCGTTCGATCCCAAGACGATCGCCATCGGGCACGGCGATACCGGCCTGTGGCTCTCCCGGGACGGCGGCGAATGGTGGGAGCATGCCTACGAAGGCATCGCGGGCGGAGAGAAGAACTGTATTCAACCCGTGCTATACGATCCATCGGTCAGAGGCCGGATGTGGGTCGCGGGGGGCGGTTGGGGCCGCTCCGGCCATGTCTACCGGAGCGACGATGGCGGGCGCACGTTCCGGCCGATCGGCATCCCCGAGTTGACGGCCGCTTCGAGCAATCGCCTGTTGGCCGTGCACGCGCTCGCGCTGGACCCGGATTCGGCAGTCGGCTCGCGCGCGCTGTATGCCGGCACGGACAACGGGCTGTACAAAACGCCGGATGGCGGTAAGACGTGGCGGGCGCTTTCGCTGGGGCTCAAGCGCCGGTGCGTCGCGCGGCGGCTGGCCGTCGACCCCACGAAGCCGGACCGCGTGTATGCCGGGGTCCTGGCCGGCGCGGAAAGCGGGCTGTACCGCACCGAAAACGGGGGCGCGACCTGGACGAGACTGGCCGCCGACAAAATGGCGGCGGTGCAATCCATCTCGATCTGCAAAGCCGGCGGCGCGCTCTACGCGCTGGGGGACCGGATCGGCCAGGCCCCGGGCGGCTTCTGGTCCCAGCGCACTCTCTGGCGCAGCGACGATCACGGAGAAACGTGGCGGCAAGTGGACGACCGGCCCTACCTTCAGTGCGCGGCCGTGCACCCGCGCGACCCCGACCGCGTGTACGCCGTCAGCGGCGCCATGGACGTGACGAAGGAAGCGGTCAACGTCTGGCGCTCGCGCGACGGGGGCAAGACCTGGACCGCGATCGCCGACGACATCCCCCTCTCACCGGTCGGCCAGTACTCCGAGATGGTCTTCGACCCGTCGAATCCGCATCGGTTTCTCGTGCTGCACAACAGCGGCACGTTCGAGGGGCGGGAGGCGCGGTAGGCGGGGGTGTCCGATATGTTGCTCAAGAGAATCCGCGCGCGTTGGTCGGCCCGGCCACGCTCGACGGCTACGTCAGGGCGCGCCGCGCGAACCGATTCCGGCCGGGGTGTCGAAGATCCGCCCGTGGGGGAGAACCCGGCCCTCCAGCGACGACACACGACCTCCGGAGGGACGGCTTCCACGCCGTCCCTTCCACATCGATTTTCCTGTCCGGAAACAGGGGCTGGCGGACATCCTTCAGGCAAAGCGGGCACATTCACAAGGATGTCGTAAAGAAAGGAGGCCGGGAATGCGAACATGGATACTCACGGCAGTGGCGGGTGCGGTGGTCGGGGCCGGCGTGGCCGCGGCCGGGTTGGGCAACGGCAAGACGGTCTGGCGTTCGATCGGGCCGGCGCATTTCGGCGCGATGTATGTCCCGACGTTTTCCCCGCACGACCCGAAGGTGATCGTGTGCGGCACGGACATGGGCAACGCGTTCATGACGCGGGACGGCGGCAAGACGTGGAAGATCCTCGGCCGAAACGGGGCGGAACCGTTCGGGAACCCCGGCTACCGCGGGATGTGGAACTGCTGCTTCGACCCGAAACGGCCGGCACGCATCTTCATCGGCTCGGAACACGGATTGTACCGCACCACGGACGGCGGCGAGAACTGGCGCCTGGTCCTCGGCGGCACGCCCGCGGAAACCTTCGGCGCGATCGCCGTGGACCCGACCGACCCGAACATCGTGTATGCCGCCAACGGGCACACGGCTCGCTCAGGAGTCTCATGGTCGCGGGGCGATGTCTGGAAAAGCGCGGACGGCGGGGATATCTGGCGGGCCATCACGCCGGGCGGGGAAGGCCAACGCAAGAAGCAATCGTGGATCGGCATGGTTGTGGACAGACAGAGCGCTTTCCTGCCGGGCCGGGGTCACAGCCGCATGTACCTGTACGGCCACCAGGACTTCATGGTTTCCGAGGACGCCGGAACAACGTGGGCGTCGATCGAGGACGCCGTGCCGGGCGGCCGGCGCGTGTCGGCCCTGGTCCTCGTGCCGGGCAAGGGGCGGGCCACGTTGTTTGCCGGGGTGGCGGCGGGCATGGTCGGGCCGGAGAAGGATCAACGGGTCGGCGGCGTGTATCGCTCGGACGACGGCGGGAAGACGTGGACGCAGAAGAACAAGGGACTCGATGAGGCCGTCTCCTACATGGCCACGAAGGGGCGGAACTGGTACAGCTACTTCTTGCTGGCGGGCTGCGCGGCCAGGCCCAACGTGATGTACCTGGCCTGTCAACCCTTCGGTATCTTCAAGAGCGAGGATGGCGGGGAGACGTGGCGTGGGACACTGAATACCGGGGTCGATTGGGTGCACAGCAAGGAATTCGACGGCACGGATACGGCCTGGCGGCTGCGCAAGCACCGCGGCAATCTGGAGCGGAGCTTCTACAGCCAGTGGGGCCCGGCGAACGGGTTGGGCTGCTCGGACACGGACCCGAACGCGGTCGCCTACACGGACAACGCCACGATCGGCGTGAGCTTCGACGGCGGCGAGCGCTGGACGGAGCCGGGTTTCGATTTCGGCGAGGCCTACTGGCCGGACAAGTTCGGGGACCGGCCGCCCATGATCTGCACCCACAAAGTGCGTTCGCGCGGCATTCAGGTGATCCAACCCCGCGACGCGGCCATTGACCCGTTCGACCCGAATACGATCGCCATCGGGCATGACGACATTGGGTTGTACATTTCCCGCGACGGCGGCGAGTGGTGGGAGTGGGCCTATCACGGGCTTGATTCCGAAAAAAAGAAAATGCGGGCCGTGCTGTACGATCCCGGCGTCCGGGGCCGGATGTACGTCGGGGGTGGGCAGCCGCCGGACGTCGGCCACGTCTACCGCAGCGATGACGGCGGACGCACATTCACGGCGATCGGGATACCCGATCTGAAAGGCAAAAAGTATGTCCACGCGCTGGCGCTTGACCCGAGTTCCGCGCCCGCGGCCCGCGCGCTCTATGCCGGAACGGACAACGGGCTGTACAAAACGGTGGACGGTGGCAAAACGTGGGCGTTGCTTGCCGTGGATGCGCCGGGGGAAGGCAGGACGCAACACGTGACACGGCTGGCCGTGGATCCCACGCAACCGGCCCGCGTTTTCGCCGGGATGCTGGCCAAAGAGGCGAGCGGCCTCTATCGCAGCGAGAATCGCGGCGCAACCTGGCGGAGACTGGCTGCCGACAAAATCGCCGGCGTGAAGACTATCGCCATCTGCAAGGCGACCGGCACGCTCTACGTGGTGGGGGCTCTGCCTGGAGCGCGCGGCTCCATATGGGACCGGCGCGCGCTCTGGCGCAGCGACGACCATGGGGACTCCTGGCGGAAGCTGGACGACCGGAAACTGATCGCCTATGCGGCGGTGCATCCCGCGGACCCGGAGCGGGTGTACATGACGACGGGGACGAGCGACGTGACGAAGGAGCAGGTCAACGTCTGGCGGTCGCGGGACGGCGGCAAGACGTGGGAAGCGATCGCGGACGATATTCCGCTCGATCCGCTCGGCGGCCATAGCCAAATGGTTTTCGACCCTTCCAATCCGCGCCGGTTCCTCATCCTGAACCACGTCGGCACGTTCGAGGGGCGGGAGGCGCGGTAGGGGGGGTGTCCGATAGGTTGCTCAAGAAGAACCACGCGCGCTGGTCGGCCCGGGCCACGCTCGACGGCTGCGCCAGGGCGCGCCGCGCGCGCCCTCATCCGCGCGTGCGGACATCCGCCTGTCCCGTACCTCGTCGAGCCGCCCGGCCCGCCGGATGACGCCGAGCGCTTCGATTTCGGCCAGGTCCCGCACCGGGACGCGATCAGGAGACGTGCGGGCCGTTCGGGATGAGGCGACACGGTCGTTCGACCGGCAGAGAAATGAGGAAGGTTGCCGCGAAAGAACGCAAGGAACGCAAAGGTCGGAGATCAAGGCCCCAGGCTGCTG
>JAFGHX010000440.1 GCA_016929905.1 Kiritimatiellia bacterium | reverse complement strand
TGGACGCTGACGGCGTATCCGGCGGACTACGCGGGGCCGACGAGCGGGACGGGTGACCTGGCCTCGACGGCAGCGCCGAGCGGCGACTACACGGCGCAGTACGGCGCGCTGAGCGGGTACACGACGCCGGGCAACCAGACGCAGGCGGTGACGGACGGCACCCCGACATCGTTCACCGGTACGTATACGCGTGACGATGGCACGATCGCGATCGTCGTCGCGCCGGATACGGGGATCTGGACGTTCACGGCGTATCCGGCGGACTATGCGGGCCCGACGAGCGGAACAGGGAATCTGGCTGCGGCAGCGGCGCCGACAGGCGACTACACGCTGCAGTACGGCGCGCTGAGCGGCTACACGGCGCCCGCCAACCAGACGAGAACGGTTCAGAAGGACACGTGGACGTCGTTTCTGGGCGCGTACACGCGTCATGTCGGCACGATCACGGTGGATGTGACGCCGGATACGGGGAGCTGGACGCTGACGGCGCATCCGGCGGACTACACCGGCCCGACGAGCGGGACGGGTGACCTGGCCTCGACGGCGGCGCCGAGCGGCGACTACACGGTGCAGTACGGCGCGCTGACGGGTTACACGACGCCGGGCAGCCAGACGCAGGCGGTGACGGACGGCATGCCGACGGCGTTTACGGGTAACTACACGATAATCACCTATCTGATCACCGCCACAGCCGGGTCGGGCGGTTCGATTACGCCGGCGGGCAACGTGTCTGTCGAGCACGGCAGCAGCCGGACATTCACGATCACGGCCGACCCGCACTACCACGTGTCGGGCGTTCGCGTGGACGGCGTGTCGGTCGGCGCGGTGCCCAGCTACACATTCGTGAACGTGGTGGCCGGCCACGCCATTGACGCCACGTTCGCGATCGACCTGCACACGCTGGACGTGATCTCGGCGTGGGGTACGCCGGCGCCGGCGGCGGGAACGCATGTCTACGATTACGGCAGCGTGCTCGATTGCGCGGTGCTCGACTCGCCGCTCGTCGACGGCGGCACGCAGCACGTGTGCGTCGGGTGGACGGGGACCGGCGCCATACCGGCGACGGGCACGGCGACGAACACAGGGCCGGTCACGTTGACCCAGAACTCGCGTGTCTCGTGGCAGTGGCAGGTGCGGTACCGGCTCGAGACGGCGGCGGGCGCGGGCGGCAGCATCGTTGACGCGAGCGGGTGGTATGAGGCGGGCAGCAACGTGTCGGTCTCGGCCACGGCGTCGAGCGGCCACCATTTCGTGCAGTGGACGGGCGATGTGCCGGGCGGTAGCGAGACGTCCAATCCGTTGGCGCTGACGTTAGACCAGGCGCGTAGCGTGACGGCGAGCTTTGCGCGGGATGTCGGCACGATCACGGTGGACGTGACGCCGGATAGCGGTGGTTGGACGCTGACCGCGTACCCGGCGGACTACGCGGGCGCGACCAGCGGGACGGGCGATCTGGGCGCGACGCCGGCGCCGAGCGGCGACTACACCGTGCAGTACGGGCCGCTGGCGGGCTATGTGGCGCCGCCGCCGCAGACACTGCCGGTCGCGCACGGCGCGACGGCAGCCTTTAGCGGCGCCTACAGCAGGCGGATGGGCGCGTTGGCCGTGAATGTGACGCCCGACGGCGGCTCGTGGCGGATCACCGCCTACCCGGCGGACTATGCCGGGCCGCGCAGCGGGACGGCGGACCTGGCGTCGACTCCGGCGCCGACGGGTACCTACACGGTTGAGTACAACCCGATGATCGGCTACGCCGAGCCGCCGGCCCAGACGCAGTCGGTGGCTGAGGGGGCGACGACGAGCTTCGCCGGTACGTATACGCGCCAGAGCGGCACATTGAGCGTTGACGTCGTGCCGGATACGGGCGGGTGGCGGATCACCAGCCGGCCGGGCGATTACACCGGCGCGCTGAGCGGCACGGGTGATCTGGCGGCTAGCCCGGCTCCGACCGGCAATTACCGTGTGGAATACGATGCACGCGCCGGCTACACCACGCCGGGCGCCCAGAGCCTCTCGCTGGGTGCGGGCGGCACGGCCGCTTTCGCGGGGGTGTACCTGCGGCAGAGCGGGACGGTGACGATCGATGTGACGCCCGAGAGCGGGAGCTGGACGCTCACCAGTCATCCGGCGGACTATGCCGGCCCGGCAAGCGGGACCGGCGACCTGGCCGCGACGGCGGCGCCGACCGGCGTCTACACCGTGCGGTACAACGCGCTGGCCGGCTACACGGAGCCGGCCGAGCAAAGCCTGGCCGTCGACAACGGAACGGCCGTCGCCTTTGCGGGCGTTTATCAGCGCCAGGCCGGGCGCTTGGCCATTGACGTCAACCCGGGCACGGGCAGTTGGACGATCACCGCACGACCGCCGGACTACACCGGCCCGACCAGCGGGACGGGCGACCTGCCCAACACCGTGGCGCCGACCGGCGTGTACGCGGTGCAGTACGGGGCGCTGACGGGCTACACCACGCCGGCGGGCCAGACCTTGCCGGTCGCGCAGGGGCAGGCGGTGTCCTTTGCGGGGCTGTACACGCGAAACGTCGCCTCGCTCATGATCGACATGCGGCCCGATACCGCCTCGTGGCGTATCACAAGCCGGCCGGCGGACTACACCGGGCCGACGAGCGGGACGGGCGATCTGGCAGCCCGCCCGGCGCCGACCGGCTTTTACACGGTGCAGTACGACCCGCTGGCCGGCTACACGGCGCCGGCAAGCGAGACGCTCAGCGTCGATGTCGGCGCGACCACCGCCTTCGTCGGCTCGTACGTGCGGCAGTTCGGCACGATCAGCATTGACGTGACGCCGGAGGCCGGGCGCTGGTCGCTGAGCGCGTATCCGGACGACTACACCGGCCCGGCCGGCGGCGTGGGCGACCTGGCCGTCACCAGTGCGCCGGCGGGCGCCTACACGCTGGCGTGCAGCGCGATCGAGGGGTACACCCCGCCCGCGGCGCAGACCCGCAATGTGGTCGACGCCCAGAACACGGCCTTCACGGCGCTGTACACGCTCAACGTCTACACCATCAGCGTCAATGCCGGCCCGAACGGAACGATCACGCCGCCAGGCCCCGTCTATGTGCAGCATGGAAGCGGCACGAATTTCGCGGTTCAGGCCGCGGCGGACTACCGGATTCGCGAGGTGCTCGTGAACGGGGCCGCGGTCGAATCGGCGCCGAACTCCGTCTCGTTTGACTACACGTTCCCGGCCGTGACCGGCGCCTGTACCTTCGCGTCGAGCTTCAACCGTGTGCCGGTCGCCTCGCTCAGCGCCGTGCCCGTCGAAGGGATCGCCCCGCTTATCGTCACGCTCGATCTGTCCGGCTCGACCGACGCCGACGGGACAATCGTACGATGCGAGATCGACAAGGATGGCGACGGCCTGTTCGAAAGAACGGTGCTCGGCGGCGCAGGCGCTGTGGCGGTCCAGTATGCGGCCGCTGGCTCCTTCACGCCGACGGTGCGCGTGATCGACGACGGCGGCGCGTGGTCCGAAGCGTCGGCGGCGGTGACGGTGTGGGGCGCCGACGCCACCGCCGTGCTGGAGGCGACGCCCGCGGCCGGGATCGCGCCTCTGAACGTGACGCTGGCCGGCACGAATTCGACCGGCACCGCCGGCCGCTCGATCATGGTCTACGAGTGGGATGCCGACGGGGATGGCGTCTACGAATCGATATCGACCCGCGGCGTGTTGTCCGCAACCTACGGCCAGCCCGGTACCCACACCGCGTTTTTGCGCGTTACCGACGAGTTCGGCGTCAAAGCCATGGATTCGGCGACGATAACGGTGAGCCCGGCGCCGAATCCGCCGGAGGTCACCCTAAACGCGAGCCCCACCAACGGCCTGCTCCCGCTCGCCGTCGCGTTCTACGCCGACGTGACCGACGACGGCATCGTCACCACCTACCGCTGGGATTTCGACGGGGACGGGCACGTGGACCGGATCACAACCGAGCCGGCCGTGACGCATACCTACGAACGGGCCGGCGACTTCCTCGCCCGCGTCACCGTCGTGGACGCCGATGGGCTGTCCGACACGGACAGCATCGCGGTTTCAGCGTGCGAACCGATCCAGTTCACCGTGTGGGTGTCCCAGCCCAAGGACGGGGGCGTGCTGTCCGGAACCGAGCACACGGTCCACGCCCAGACCGCACCCGGCAGTGTGACGGTTTCGGTGCGATTCGAGTACAAACTCGGCTCCGATACCGCCTGGATTCCGCTGACCGGCGAAATATACCGGCAGCCCTCTTCCTTCAAAATCCTCTGGAGCATCGCCGGGCTTACCGACGGGGCGGAATACGACGTGCGCGCCGTGGGGACCGCCACCGACGGGACGGTCGTGGCCTCCGAGCCGGTCCGGGTCACGATCGACTTCTCCGACGAGGCCGAGCTTGGGAAGGGGACCGAAGGCCAGCAGGACGGCGAGCACCAGAAAGAGGAGACGTTCGACAAGGATGAAACCACGCAGGTCGACGTCTTTGACGGGACCGTGGTCACCATTGAGGCCGGGACGGTGGATTCCAACACCACCGTTAAGGTCGCGCTGGTGGGCGACAACGACAAGCCGAACAACGGCGCGGCGGCCGGCAAGACGAACGTGGATGCCAACCGCGATGTCTCTCTCGAGGGCGACCCGGAACTGAACAAGCCGATCGAGCTGATCATCCCCTACAAGGACGTCGACAACGACGGCAAGGTCGACGGCACGTCCGTTTCCGAGCTGACCCTGCGCGCCTACTGGTACGACGAGGAGTCGGGCACGTGGAAACGCGCGTTGGATTCGGAGGTGTTCGCCAACGAGAACTACGTCCGAGCCGAAACCTACCACCTGACCGAATTCGGGCTGTTCGGCAGCGACAGCGTGCTGCTGCCCGCCAACGGCGGCGTGCTGGCCTCGTATACCTCGGAGGCCGGGAACCTGTTCGCCGCCACCTACCTGACCGATGAGAACACGCTGAGCTACTGGCGCAGCGAGACCGACCCGCTGCGCGAGCAGGGGTTTGTCTATACCTTCACCAACGAACAGAGCGCGATCGTGAGCACCGCGATCCTGCACAACCACGGCGAGGACGCCGGCCCGTCGCTGTACAGCCGCGAGTTCGAGATCCTGGTCTCCATGAACGGGGTGGACTACGTGCTGGCCACCAACGGAACGCTCGCGGCCGGCACCGGGGCGCAGCTGTTCGATCTGGGCAGCGTCACCTGCCGGGTCGTGCGGCTGCACATAGCCAGCGGGGTCTCCTCGCAGGCCTGGGAACTGGCCGAGTTCGAACTGACCGGCGTGGTCACCAACGACGCGGACGCCGACGGGCTGGAGGACGCCTGGGAACTGTACCGCTTCCAGCGGCTCGACGCGATGAGCGGCAGTGACGATCCCGACGCAGACGCGCTGAGCAACGCCGAGGAGGCGGCCCTGGGTACAGATCCCCTGTCCAAGGATACCGACGGCGACGGCCGGCCCGACGGGCTGGAAGCCAGACGCGGAACGGATCCGACAGACCCGAGTTCCTTCCCGCTGGGCGCGCCGAACGATTATGACGGGGACGGCAAGACGGACCTCTGCCTCTATCTGCCGCGTAGCGGAACCTGGTACATGCTGCAGAGCCGGGACGGGTTCCGCGCGTGCCAGTTCGGCTGGCAGGGCCCGATCCCCGTGCCCGCGGACTATGACGGGGACGGCAAAGCCGACGTGGCGCTGTACTACCCGCCGTCGGGCACCTGGTACATCCTGCAGTCCCAGAACGGGTTCCGCAGCCAGCCGTTCGGCTGGGCCCAGGCAACGGCCGTGCCGGGCGATTACGACGGAGACGGGCGCGCCGACTTGGCCGTGTACGGATGGGAAGGCACGTGGTATTTCCTGCAGAGTACCGACGGCTTCGCCATTCAACCGTTCGGCTGGTATGAGCCTATCCCCGTTCCAGCGGATTATGACGGCGACGGCGTCACCGATCTGGCCCTCTTCGCCGAACGCACCGGCACCTGGTACCTGCTCCAGAGCAGCGAAGGGTTCAGAATGAAGCAGTTTGGCTGGTTCGGACCCGCCCCGGTTCCTGCCGACTATGACGGTGACGGACGCGCCGATTTCGCCGTCTACTCCGGCGTTCACGGGACCTGGTATCTGCTCATGAGCCACGACGGCTTCGAGGCGCGCGAATTCGGCTGGGCCGGACCGGTTGCGGTGCCCGGCGACTACGACGGCGACGGCAAGGCCGATATCGCCCTGTACTACCCGCCCTCGGGCAGTTGGTATATCCTCCAGAGCAGCGCAGGGTTCAGGACCCTGCAGTTCGGCTGGAGCGAGCCGATACCCACCGGCGCCAAATGGTAGGCGCGGAAGAGAGGCGCTCAGTGCTCCAAGGCGTCAATGAGCAGATGTTGACTCTTCCCTCTTCCCTTTTCCCTGCCCTGCTTCGGCGGGCTGTTGGCCTGTCGCCGGCCCCAAACAGGAATCATCCTCATTTTCCGTTATTTCTTCTCAAACGTGCGAGAAGATCCATTCGCAAATTTTAGAATCTGCAAGCTTTTCTGGGTGTTGGAGAGGGGAGAGAGGGTTTGGAAGGGGGGTGAAACGAGGAAAAAATGGGGTAGACAAGTGTAATACCCGGGTGAAGGGACGAATTTCGTTTTGAGGCGAAGTATCTGGCACGTTTAATGCTCTAGACGGAAAGCAAATTGTTATTTGGGTCTTTAGGGCAGCGGGTCCCGTGTTGGACACGACAACGACACCCCACTACCAAGCCTCATACGTGCAGGTATGCCAGCTCCGAAGCCAGTCAGCGGAGAACGCACGTACGGCAGACACGCGGCACGGGACCCGCCAGGGCTTCAACGGGTTCGTCCGCGCGGGCGGTGGGGGCGGGCGAAAGGGCGGCCGAAAGCACGGGCGGGGCAGGTGGTTATGAAAAGGAAACGGATAATGGCGGTTGTGTTCGCGTCTCCTCCGGTCAAGAAGGGAGAGCAGCGGCAGCTTATTCATTCCGGGCCCCGGCTTTCGATTCTGGGCCAGAAGAATTTCCTTGGCATGCCGATCGGCGTGTTCATGCTCGACTTCTCGCCCGGTGTGACGCCCGCGCCGGACGCCATCATCAAGGCGGTCAAGGAGCAGTTCCACTGCGACTTCCTCAGCCACTCCGGCCTTTCGATCTGGCTGCCGGAGAATCCGTAGCCGGCCTCTGCCTTCCTCCGAAAGAGCGGGCACGACGAACGAACACCCATCAACACGAATGGCTTTTGACCTTCCGCGGCCTATCCTGAGAGGGCTCACATGTTGCGGGCAGGTGCAACGCCTATCCCAACAGTTCGCTTTCTTCGCTCGAATATTCGTGTGAATTCGTGTTCATTCGTGGTTCCCTTGCCCCTTCGGACGGGCTCCGCTCAGAACACATTGCCCGGGTTCAGGATTCCCTCCGGATCGAACACGCGTTTGACGGCGCGCATTTCGTCGATGGCGGCTTCGCCGTACATGAGCGGGAGCAGGTAGGCCTTGAGTTTGCCGACTCCGTGTTCGCCGGAGATGGTGCCGCCGAATCCGACGGCCTGGCGTGCCAGTTGTTGGTAGAGGTCCTTGCCTTTGCGGTACTCGTCGAGGTCGCGCGGCAGGATATTGGTATGGACGTGATTGTTCCCGATGTGGCCGAAGATGACGTACTGCAGGCCGGCGGCGTCGATGGTGGCGCGGTAGGCGCGGATCATGTCCTCCATGGCGTTGTCGGGCACGGCGAAATCCGTGCCGAGCTTGGTCAGGCCTTCATGCTTGGCCGCGCGCTCCCCGATACGCTGGTTGACGGTCTCGGGCACGGCATGGCGGAACGCCTTGAGCCGTTCGGTTTCCTGTTCCGAGGTGGCGGTCCAGGCGGTATCGGAATCGCCGCCGCAGGACTCGATCAGCTCCAGCAGGGCCATGGCGTGCTCTTCCAGGTCGGCCTCGGAGGTGGGCAGTTCGATGTAGACCGCCGACCCGGCGTCGGCGGGCGGGTCGGGAATCTCGGCGCCGGCGCCGAGCCGGGCCTTCTGTTCCCGGAGCAGGGCGAGCGCGTTGGGGTCGAAATACTCCAGGGCCAGCGGCCGGACGGGCAGTGCGCCCTCAGTCCGCGCGCGGCGCACGAAGTCGAGCGCTTCGGGCTCGCCGGCCAGGAATGCGATCACGCCTAGGATCGATTCCGGCGCGGGCCGCAGGACGAGGGCGATCTCCGAGAAGGCGGCCAGCGTACCCTCGGACCCGATGAACAGATCGATCAGGTCCATGCCCGGCTCGACGTAATAGCCCGCGGCGTTTTTGACCGCCGGCATCGTGTAGCCGGGCAGCCGGCCTTCAAACGCGCGGCCGCTCGTCGATTCGAGCCGGAACCGGCCGTCCGCACCGGCGGCAACGCGCCCGCGCCGCAGGTCGAGAATCTCGCCGCCCGGCACCACCGCGCGCAGGGCGGCGGTGTGCCGGCGTGTCGGCCCGAAGGTGAGCGTGCGTGCGCCCGACGCGTTGCAGGCGACCATGCCGCCGATCGTGGCGGTCTTCTCCGTGGGGTCCGGCGCAAACAGATGCGGGCCCGCCTGCCTGAACGCCGCGAGCGCCGCGCGGTCCGACTCCGGCCAGGCGTCCGAGCCCGGAAACTCCGCTTTGGCAACGGCGGCGTCGATCGTTTCGAGCGTGACGCCGGGCTGGCAGCGCAGCGTGAACAGGCCCGGCTCCGGCCCCTCGCTCAGGCCCAGGAACCGGTCCAGTCTCACCAGGCTGACCAGCCAGCCGCCCTGGGGAACGGCGCCGCCGGTGATCCCCGTCCGCGCGCCGGAGACCGTTACCGGCGTGCGGGCCTCCTGCGCCGCCTTGAGGATGGCGGCAAGCTGCGCTTCGGATTCCGGAAACGAGATGCGGTCGGCGCAGCCGCGCATGCGCGACTCATCGGCCAGGTAGACCGCGAACCGGTCCGCGACGTCCGCCCCTTCGGCCGCCACGGCCAGCGAGGTGTCGGCTTGATTCATGTTCACTCCACCGTTTGACAAATGCCGGACCTGCCCGCCGTAGCCTTGGCGAAGGCGGATGCCGGACCTGTCCGCCTCTGAACAGCCGGGAGTTGATCACGATATACGGTCGTGCGTGCGATGACAAGCTTTTGCTCCGGCCGGGCCCGCGCGGCAGGGGATCGGCCATCACTTCGACGGTTGACGGCCGTGGGAAATGTGGGGATGATTACGGGACTTGCGGGGACGGTGGCCAGAGGGATTGCGATCCGCCTTCGGGCCGAGGCGCAGGCGCTCGGGGCTGCGGCGCGGCGGGCGGACGGATGGTGAGGAGCGATGAGCGCGAGTGGTCCGGCACGAGACGGGGCGATCTGTCCGAGTTGCGAGCGGTTCATCGGCACGGCGTCGAGTTGTCCGTTCTGCGATGCGGACACGGCGCGGCGGCTGAATCTGCGGCTGTTCCGGTACGGGGCCCTGGCTCTGGCGTTTGCGGGGCTGGCCATGCTGTATCTGATGGCGCGGCACAGGGAGGTGGCGCAGGTGAAGGTCGGGGATATGGACCCGGCGATGAATTTCGCCTACATCCGCGTGGTCGGCGAGGTCGCCGACAGCCCGCGCGCTTATCCCGACGTGCCGACGGCGCGCTATCTGGGCTTCCATCTGGACGACGGGACGGGCCGGATCCGGATTGTGGCCTACGACAGGCTCGCGCGCGAGCTGCTCGAGCCCGGCCGTCTGCCGCGGAAGGGGGACCGGCTTGCGGTGGCGGGCAGCCTGCGGATGGGCGCGGAGGCCGGCCCGCAACTGATCGTACAAGTGAGCGGAGCGGTGACGCGTTGCCGGGCGTCGGGGGCGGACGGTCCGTGAGGTCGGGGGAGGCCCCCACGGGCCTGTCCCGTGGGCCGCCGCGGAGCGGAGAGAAATGAAAGACATTCTGCTGGTGATTCTGGGCGCGGCGGCGGGTGCGACGGTTTCGGCCCTGCTCGCCTGCGTGCCGGCCCTGCACGTTTACAGCGTGATGGGGCTCGTGGCGCTCGGCTTGCACGGGCTGGCGGCACGCGGGATCGATGTGCCGCCCGCGCTGCTCGTGGCGGGGGCCGCCGGCATGATCGTGGGGTTCGCGCTGCTCAACACGATCCCGTCGGTCCTGCTCGCCGCGCCCGACGAAAGCGCCCTGTTCACCGTGCTGCCGGGCCAGGAGTACCTCCTGCGCGGGCGCGGGTACGAGGCGGTGATGCTGACCGGCGCCGGCGGGTTGGGCGGCCTGCTGTTCCTGGTGCTGGTTGCCGGGCCGCTCGCCGCGCGGTGCCTGCCGCACGTGCGCGACGTGCTGCGCCCGCATCTGCACTGGATCGTGTGGGCCGTGATCGGCTTCATGCTGATGAGCGAATGGCCCAGGCAGCCGGCTCGGAAACAGGGCGGCTGGCGGAAACTGGCGGCGGGTTGGTCGTCGGTTGGGGCCGGGTTGCTGACGTTCGTGTTGGCCGGGTTCATGGGCTTCGTCCTGATGTACCGCACGCCCCTCCCGCCCGACGCGGCCTTCCAGAACATGATGCCGGCGTTCGTGGGCCTGTTTGGCGTGCCGTGGCTGATCCTGAACATCCTCAGCGCAACGGAAATTCCGGCACAGCGCGTCACGCGCACCGTCGACCTCCCGGCCGACCTGCTGGTGCGCGGGGTCGGCGCCGGCGTGCTCGGCGGCGCGTTCGCCGCCTTCGTTCCCGCCGTGACGGGCGGCGTGGGCGGCATGCTCGCGGGCCACGCCACGGCCCAGAGAGACGCCCGCGCGTTCCTCGTCGCGCAGGGCGCTTCCAAACTGGTCTACTATGCCGGCGGGTTCCTGCTCTTCTTCGTGCCACGCCTGCACATGACACGCGGCGGCGGCGCGTGGCTGATGCGCGGGCTCTACGTCCCGCACACCTATCACGATTACTTCGCGCTGCTCGCCGCCCTGGCCGTGGCCGGCGCCGTCGCGTTGCTCTGGCTCGGCCCGCTCGCGCGCGGCGCGATCTGGCTCGTACAGCGCGTGCCCTACCGCCGGCTCTCGGCCATCGCGCTCGCCGCGATGACCGCGCTCGTCCTCGCCCTGACCGGGTGGCCGGGCCTGCTCGTCACCCTGGCGGGGACCGGGATCGGGTTGATCCCCGTCCTGTTCCATTCGCGACGCATGAATTGCCTGGGCGTCATTCTCTTGCCCGTCGCCTGCAACATGTCCGGCTTCGGCGCCCACGTGGCGCAATGGCTCGGATTGGCCTAGCACCGTCGGCAACGATCGAGAATTCACGAGAAGGGGAACTTGCTCGAGAACTTACTCGGGAACTTGTCTCGAAGTCCTCGACTAAGTCCTCGACTAAGTTCTCGAGCAAGTTCTCGGGCAAGTTGGGAGAGAGTCCGGCTGCCAAACGGCTCCACGCGATCCCACCCCGGAGGCGGGATGCGTGACCCGTTTCGTTGGAAGACGGCAAGAGGGGAAGGCTGGAAGAATGAACGGGTGGGAAGATGGGAACACGCGGGCTCGTTGACGCATGAAGCTGTATGAACACATCGGGGTATCGGCGGTGGTGAGCACCGGGTTCTACTTCGCGACCCGGTCCCCGGGCGGTGCGGCGGCCTGTTTCCTGTGGGGTGTCCTGATCGATCTGGACCACGTGCCGGATTTTTTCGTCAACTACGGGGTTCGGATGCCCCTGAAGTATTTCTTCCGCGTGTTCCATCAGAAACTGCTTTGGGAAGTGTACGTGCTGCTTCACGCCTGGGAGTGGACCTTCGCGTTCGCGGCCGCCATCTGGCTTTCCGACTGGCACCCGGTCGCGGTCGGCAGTTTTGTAGGTTGGCTCCTGCATCTGATGCTGGACCAGATGGTCAACGCGCAGCAGCGGGGCACCTACTTCCTGATCTACCGGCTGGTGCACGGGTTCACGGGCGAGTACTTCCTGACGCGCGAGGAGCGGGCGACCTACCACGACCTGAAGCGCCGCGTCCGGGCCGGCGGCGGGCCGCGCACGGCGCTGCGGACGAAACTGGCGCTGGGGATACTGGCCGAACGCGGCCATCTGCGCAAGTCGGACAAACCGGTGCCCGGCGGCGGGTGAGGCCTAAGTACTGCCCGACGCAAATACGCTAACGTTAGCGTATTTGCGCCGGGCAGTACTAAGGCGCGACGATGACTTCGACTCCGGACTCCTCGAACAGGTCCTTGTCCGGTCTCTCGATGCGGTCGGTCACGATCGTGTCGATCTGCTCGAGCGTGGCAAACCGGGCGAAGGAGACCTGGCCGATTTTGGAGTGATCGCAGAGGATGACGACCTTGTTGGAGATGGCGATCATGCTCTTCTTGGTTTCGGCCTGCGAGATGTCCGGGGTCCCGGCTCCGTCGCGGACCGAGACGCTGTTGGCGCCCATGAACGCCTTGTCGACCATCACGCCGGCGAGCATGTCGCGGCCCTGTAGGCCGACGGTGCAGTGAAATCGCCTGCGGAGCATGCCGCCCATGAACAGGATCTTCGCCGACTCGATTTCCTCCAGAATGCGCGCGATCTCGATGTCGTTCGTCACAATCGTGAGGTCGCGCCGCGCGCTGAGGCGCTTGGCCAGCTCCAGCGTCGTGGTTCCGGTGTCCACCAGCAGCGTGTCGCCGTCTTCGACCAGGTCCAGTGCGGCCTCCGCGATCCTCTGTTTTTCGGCGAGATGGCGGACACGCTTGTTCTCCGAATCGAGCTCAAACCCCGTCTTGGTCTTCTCGATGGCGCCACCGTGCGTTCGGACGAGGAGACCGCGGCGCTGTAACTCGCGCAGATCCGTCCGGATGGTCGCGCTGGAGACCCCGAACGCGTCGCACAATTCGACGACGGTGATCTTCTGCTCGCGTTTCAGCCGTTCGAGGATCCGGATCCTGCGCTCTTCGGCGAACATGCCCGCGGAATGGTTCATGGTCGATGGTTGATGGTTGATGGTTGATGGTACACCGTTGTCCGGTACCTTTGTCACTCCCTTCGTCTTACTCTTTGTCTTACTCTTCGTCTTGTTCGTCCGGGTTCGAGCACGTTCTCGAGTTCAGCCAGAGGCTGATCGGCCTCAGGCCGAAAGTTCTCGAGCAAGTTCTCGAGTAAGTTTCTTTCTGGTTGTCGACAACCGGCGGACCGGCGGTCACCCGCCGCGGATTTCCCTCACCAACTCGACAGTCGCCTTCACGCGTTTGGTGATGGCGGCGTAGTCGCGGGCAGCGACGAGTTCCTTGGTGATGAGCTTGGAGCCCATCCCGACGCAGGCCACGCCGGCCTGGAACCAGGCGGCGAGGTTCTCCTTGGAGGGATCGACGCCGCCGGTCGGCATGATATCCGTCCACGGGCATGGGCCTTTGACGGCCTTGACGAAGGAGGGCCCGCCGATTTCGCCGGCGGGGAAGATCTTGCAGATCTCGACGCCGAGCGACTCGGCCCGGTGGATTTCGGACGCGGTCCCGCAGCCCGGGCTGTAGGGGATCTTCCGGCTGTTGCAGAGCCGGGCGGTGTCTTCGTCGAGCAGGGGGCCGACGACGAAGTTGGCGCCGGCGGCGATGTACATGGCCGCGGTCGGCGCGTCGACCACCGATCCGACGCCCGTGATGATCTCCGGGCGCTCGGCGGCGCAATACTCCTCGAGCCGGGTGAACACATTGACCGCGCGGTCGCCCCGGTTCGTGAACTCGACCAGCCGCGCTCCGCCGTCGGCGCAGGCGCAGGCGATTCCCTTGACGACCTCGAAATCGCCGTTGTAGAAGACCGGCACGACCCCGATCCCCTTCATCACGGTCAGCGTATCCAGACGTTTGTAGCGAGCCATCGGTTCCCTCCTGTTCCATCCGCATTCGAGCGCGAGACGAGGCGGATTCTACCCGAAACCGGCAGGCGTGACAACGCGGATTTGGGTACCCCGCGCCCGCGTTCAAGGCTTAGATCCGTTCGACGTTGAGGTCGAAGACCCGGGCAACCAGTTCGATCTCCCGCAACCGCCGGCCGGTGACGAAGCATTGATGGTGCGAATAGAGCTTGTTCATGAGCGCCGGGCCGTCCGGCACACGTATCAACCCGCCGTTGCGGCAATGCGAGTGCGGGTACTGAACGTAGCCCTCCAGCTCCACTTCTCCAGCCATGATCGTGTCCAGTCCGGGGCTGAGCTTGAACAGGGTCAGCGGACCGGTGGGCAGCCGGGCGTCGATGGCGGTCGCGTTTTCATCCACAATGTCCAGGACCCGGCGCCGCAACGTCCACTCGACTGCCTGCGAGCGCGGCACGACGCCGAGGTACCCGCAATGCGCGAGCAGGGCGTGCTGTTCCGGGTCCGGCACCGGCGGGAAGGCGTCGATGTGTTCATGTTTCAGGGCGGCCATCCCCATGAGGAACGGGTAGATGTTGGTCATCAGCACGGGCGTGTCCAGGCTGCGCGAGGCCAGGACCTGTGTGAGGAGCGAGACGACATCCGCCTCGCAGGCCCAGATCAGCCCGCTCTCCTCGTAGAGCATGTTCCAGGCCAGGCACGGGGTCGTGTCGCAGACGTGCGATTCGTTCAGGCAGTTGATGCCCACGCCCCGTACGCCCGGCTGCCCGTCGACATCGCGCTTGAGCGCCAGGTACAGGCGCAACGCGCTGTCCAGCGCGCGTTCCGATACGCCTTCGGCCGGGAGCGCCAGGCCGGCGCGCACGGCGCCGAGCTCCTCGTCGCTGATGCGGCGGCTCTTCTCCGCCAGCCCTTTGAAGCTGCGCTTGGCCACCGTGACGCCGAATCTGGCGCCGATCGCGTCCAGGCAGGTTTGTTCCCACCAGTAGAACCGCCTGAAGATGTCGGCCTGAAACCCGTCGCCGGGGTTGTCCTGGTACACGACGAACGTGGTGCCGGGCAAGTCCCGCTTCAGCGCCAGCGCCCTGCACACCGTACGCGTGTGCGCGGGATCGTACGGGGCGATGAGCGCGACACCCTCGCCGCGCAGGAAGGCGACGAGCTCCCAGTCCCACATCGCCATGGTGCCGAATTCCGACGTGAGCACCAGCCCGGGCACGCCGAGCCGGCGCAGCGCGTCGACCCGGCCATAGGCTTCGCCGACCAGCTGCGGGAACAGCGCGGCGTCGGCCGCCGCCGGCAGCGCGGCGCCGAGCGGGACGGGCTCCAGCACGTCGGCCTCGCCGGCCAGCAGTGCCGCGAGCCGGTCGAGCTGCTTGCGGACCGCGGCGTGCTCGCCGGACTCGAACGTGACGGGGACGAGCCTGGCTTTCATGCCTGTTCCTCCCGGTGCCTTCATTCCGTTCCGTTCAGGGTTATGCGCCGCCCGTTCTCCGCGGACTTGAGCCCGGCCTCCAGTACCTGCATGCACCTGAGCCCGTCGCGGAAATCGGGTTGGATCGCCGCCTGCCCGGCGACGGCCTGGAGGAAGTCGACGACCGCATGCACGAACGCGTGTTCGTAGCCGATGATGTGGCCCGGCGGCCACCAGCCCTGGAGATAGGGGTGCGTCGGTTCCGTCGCCAGAATCGTGCGGAAGCCCTGCGCGCAGCCGGGATCGTCGGCCGAGAAGTACATCAGTTCGTTCATCCGCTCCAGATCGAAGGCGAGGCTGCCCTTGTCCCCGTAGATCTCGAAGCAGTTGTAGTTCTTGCGGCCGAGCGCGAAGCGCGACGCTTCGAACGAGCCGAGCGCGCCGTTCGCGAACTCGACGAGCATGAACGCCGCGTCGTCGACGGTGACCGGCGCCTTTCGCGTGCCGGCCCGCGCCGCGCCGAAAGCGGTCTGGCCCGTTTCCGGCGGCAGCGGCCGTTCCGTGACGAAGTGGGCGGTCATGGCCGAGACGCTCTTGATCTCGCCGACAAGGAAGCGGGCCAGGTCCACGCTGTGCGAGTTCAAGTCGTAGTGCGGCCCCGCACCCGCCGTTTCCCGGCTGAGCTGCCAGGTCAGCGGGAAGTCCGGATCGACGATCCAGGACTGCAGGTACGCGCCGCGCCAGTGGAAGATCGTCCCGATCCTTCCGTCGTCGATCATCTGTTTCGCCAGCGTCACCGCCGGGCAGCGCCGGTAGTTGTGGTTGACGTAGTGCCGCACGCCCGCGGCTTCGGCCGCCTCGCACATCTCCCGCGCCTGCGCCACGTTCAGCGCGAACGGCTTCTCGCAGAAAATGTGCTTCCCGGCCCGCGCCGCGGCGACCGCGATCTCGCGATGCAGATGGGTCGGCACGGCGATGTCGATGATGTCCACGTCCGCGCGCTCCACCACCTTGCGCCAGTCCGTCTCCGTCTCCGCCCAGCCCCACCGCTCCGCAAACGCGGCGAGCGGTTCCGCATGCCGCCCGCAGACGACCTTCAGCACCGGCTCGAACGGCGGGTCGAAAAACAACGGCGCCTGCTTCCAGGCATTGCTGTGCGCCTTGCCCATGAAGTTGTAGCCGATCATGCCTACGTTGACTCGGGCCATGTCTCCCTCCTATCCACCCGGCTGAAGCCGGGCGCTGGCTCAACCCGCCCGGCGGGGCCGGGCGGGGTCGGATCCACCCGGCTGAAGCCGGGTGGGGTTTGATCTCCCGTTACTGCAGACTGTTCGCGATACGCTTCAGTTCCCGCACGCTGGCCGCCACCGCCCCGTCCTCGTTCCCGTCGTAGTCGGGGTGCAGGAAGTCGATCTCGACGGCCAGAAAGCCGGCATAGTCGTTGTCCTTCAGAATCTGGGCCAGCCGGCGGTTGTCGACGAGTCCGTCCCCGATCGGCGTACAGGAGAAGAAGTACCAGTCGTCGACGGCTGCGCCCTTCTGCGGTTTCAGGTCCTTCACATGCGTCGCCAAGGTGTGTTTCGCCAGCTTGGCCATGCCTTTGATCGGGTCGTCGAGCACGCGCAGGAAGTTGCCGGTGTCGAAGTTGATGCCGAAACTCGGAGAGTTCACGTTGTGGATCAACTCGAGCATTTCGTCGGCATTGAAGTCGATATGGTTCTCCACGGCCAGCTTGATGCCCTTTTGCCCGGCGAGCTTTACGGCGTCGGAGAACATGCGGGACAGGCGCTCGATCTGCGGGGCGTGCGGCTCGAATCGGAACATGAGGCTGCTGCCGACGACGCGCATGACCCCCGCGCCGATCGCTTCGGCATGGTCCAGGCACGCGATCATCTCGTCGTACGCCTTCTCGTTCCTGCCGCCCTCCAGCCCGTCGGGGTGGCCCCAGGCGAAGACGCGGTCCAACCCGTACGCGTCGAGTCGCTGCCGCACGCCCGCCAGGTAGTCCTTCTCGAAACTCGGAATGAAACAGGACTCGATCGAGACGCCGTCGACCTCGAGCGCTTTGGCACGGTCGAGAAAGTCCTCAAGCGTCATGGTCGTGGCCGGCTTCTTCTGTTGCGGATAGACCTCGCCGAAGAAGCGGTGGTAGCAGTAGCTGTCGATCCCCACTTTCATGTAGCGTATCCTTCCCCGTTGCGTTGTACGTGGTGTTCACACGGACGGACACGGACTGACACGGACGGACACGGCCTCCGATCACGGTCCCACAGTCCCACAGTCCCACGGTCCCACAGTCCCACAGTCCCACAGTCCCACGGTCCCACGGTCCCACGGTCCCACGGTCCCACGGTCCCACGGTCCCACGGTCCCACGGTCCCACGGTCCCACGGTCCCAC
>JAFGHX010000439.1 GCA_016929905.1 Kiritimatiellia bacterium | reverse complement strand
TTTCCAGCCCGTCCCCGTTAACCATCGGCTCACGACTGTGCGGGACGGGCTGGAAAGCCCGTCCTACGGTAGGGTCCGCTTGTTGTGGTCTTTGCCGTAAGCTTTGGCCTGCCGCGCCGTAAGCGCTGCGCGAACGCGGGCTGCGCCGCGCCGTAGCGCTGCGCGAAGGCGGGCCGTAAGCTGTGTCGATCCCGCCACCGCGGCGGGGGTTCGAGGAAACCGCGCAAGGCTCAGTCGTCTCGCGTTCCCCGCTCCGCGTTTGATTTGAGATTACGAGAGTGATTACGAGAGTGATTACGAGAATGATTGCGAGAGTGATTGCGAGAGTGATTGCGAGAGTGATTACGAGAGTGATTGGGAGAGGGGGGGACTCGCATCAATTCCTGAGTGCGGGGGACGGGCTGTCCTCCACGGGCGGATCAGCCTTCGGCCGAGAAAGCCCGTCCTACATTCGGATTGCCGGTCCGCGGCGCCGCTGTGCAGCCGGATCCCGTACTTACGGCCGAGTTGCCGTTCGAGCGGCACGCGTTCCTCGTCCGCCAGGGTGCGGGTATAGAAGAGGAGTTCGGCGAGCTGCATGCGGTTGAAGTGTTTCATGCCGCCGACGTAGCGGCACCCGATCTGGAAGCGGGCCGGCTGGAGCGGGGCGAGGTTCGTGTAGGTATCGCACACCGGATTCCCGCCGTTGACGCGGATGGAGGCGGTCCCGGCCTGCAGCATGACGGTCAGGACAGCGAATTCGGGCGGGGCGGCCGAGTAGAGCGAGAGGTTGGCGGCGTTCTGCGGGCCGCCGCCCTCGGTCTCCCGGAACAGGTGCAGGCCGCCGGCGTTGCCCGTCGTCTCGGCCAAGGCCATCACGTCGGGCGTCCCGTAGTCGGTGCGTTCGCTCCACCCGCGGCCGCCGGCGATGGAGAAGCCAAAAACGCCCGCCTGTTCCTCGGCGCTCTCCAAGGCGCAAACGATGATGAGCGTGCAGTCGTGGAAGTTGGTGGGCGGCCGGCCCACGAGGTAGTCGTTCTCTCCGTCAAAGACCAGGGCGGGTTCGCCCCGCACGGCGCGGCGCTTGATGACCGGCTTCTTCTCGGCGCTCTTCTGCACGGCGTCGTGCCCGTTGCGGCACTTGTCGGGCAGGCGCGAGAGCTCGGCGCCGTCCGGCAACGGGCTGGTACTGCCGGCGTCGAGCCACATTTCGAGGCCGGGCACGGAATCCGGCGCCACGGCCCGCATTTCGGGCGGCTGCTCCGTCACGGCGACGGAGCCGGCGTCCGCCACGCCGGCGGCGCCGGCGTGCACCTCGACCGACTGGCCGGTCCGCCTGTTCGCCATCCACACCTGGCCCTGAACGACGAGTACGCGGGTCGTGTGTGCGGAGATGTCCAGTTCGATCCGGGTCCCCAGCACGGCGATTCGCGCGTGAGGCGAGACGAGGGTTACCGGCCGGTTCCGAAACGCCCGCTTGACGTAGGCGCTCAGCGCACCGGTCTCCGCGTACACGAGCCGGCTGGGGTCGCCGACCACCGGCCCCCGCCCCTGCCCTGCGCCGACCCGCACGGCGGTATCGGGCCCGAGCTGCAGCACGAGCAGGCCGGGGTAGCGCACGGTGGCCGAGCTGCCGGGCCCGATGGTCCGGATCCGGTCGCCCGGCTCCAGGTTGACCGCGCCCGACAGCCGGCTCGCCGGCCCGGTCAGACCCCGTCTGGTCACCTCGCCGGTCACGTGCTCGACGGACGCCATCACGCTGCCCGCCCGGCCCAGGACGAAAGCGAGCAGCCGTTCACGATAGAGCGTGGCGGCCGCCAGCAGAACCATGGCCGCCAGCCCGGCTATCCGCCAGCCCCAACGCGGGCGCCCGACCGGCGGGCGCGCGGCGGCGGTACCGCCCGCCTGCGCGGCCGGTTCGGGCCGCTGCCCCGCAGGCACGCGTTCCCGCCGGCGCCCGCCCTCGCGCCCGAGCAGCACGCGCAGCAGCCCGTCCTGCGCAACGGCCTCCACGAACGCACCGGCGGTCGCGGGCTCCGCGCACAGGTCGTGGTCCAGCCGTGACAGCTCGCCCAGCGAGATCGTGCCGTCCAGGTAGGCGGCAATGCGAGCGACCCGCTCAGCGGCGCCCGCGGGCGCATCGGCCGGCGGGCCGAGCGCGGTGCCGGCGTGCGCGCAGCCGGTAAAATGCCGGCTCAGCCGCGCGAGTGTGGCCTTGACCGACTCCGGGCTGCGGCCGACCGCCTCGGCCACGCTCACGACCGCGAGGTTCCCGCCGAAGTACAGGTCCAGAATGCGGCGCTCCTCGCCCGCGACCCGGTCCAGGCATTGTGCCAATGCCTGCTTCCGCGCTTGCCACCAGGCCGCCCCCAACGCTTCGCGCGCGGCGGCGACCGCCTGCCGCGCGCCGTTCGAAAGCGGTACGACCCGTTGCTGTTTCTCCAGAAGCTGTTCGAGCGCGTCCTCGCGCACGTTTCCCTCCGTCGGGCGCGGTTGTTCGCGATCCGAGCGCACCGGTTCCTACCGGCCAGATGGGCATGTTGCCATGGTCGATGGGCGATGGTCAATGGGCGATGGGCAATGGGCGATGGGTGATGGTCAATCGTCAATCGTCAATGGTCAAGCCAGACCCGCGCACGGTACCACGCGCCGGCCGCGCCGGAGGTGTTGGTATAGGCGACGGTCTGGCCGGCGCCGAGCAGGTTGGTGTAACCGGGCACAGCGCTCCACGCGCCCTGGAAGCCCGCTTGCGCTTCGAGCGCGTAGTAGCGCTCCAGCCCGTCGTAACCGGTTCCCGCTGCCGGCACGGTGAGGAACGAGGCCACCACACCGCCGGGGCATGCGCTGAGTCCGACGGCGAACAGGCTGGCGTTGGTGGTGGGGTCCGTGCCGAGTATGAACTCGGCGGCGTCGGTCAACCCGTCGCCGTCGGAGTCGGTTTCGCCCGTTCCGGCCGACCCGCCGAAGTAGCCGGTTTCCCAGCCGTCGGACATGGCGTCGCCGTCCGAATCGTCGGCGGCGAACGGCGCCTCGACGACGGCGAGCTCGGCGTCCGCGATGAAATCGGCGCTGCCCGTCGTCTGATTGAACACCTGCAGCGCGAGGCTGTTCGTGCCGGCCCGCAGCACGGGGATCTGCGCCTGTACGAACGCGTTCGACCACTCGGCGGCGTCCCCGATCCACGCGGCGGCGTGGCCGTCGCAGGCGACGAACGGATCGGCGGGCATGTTCACGCGCGCGATCTCCTCGCCGTTCACCCACGCGATGAACCCGTCGTCATACCGCACCCACAACCGCAGCTCGCTGACGAGGGCCGGGCTGCCGACCAGGAAGCTGTTCCGCAGGAACACGCACGAATAGCTGTCCTGCATGCCGGTCAGCGTCGTGCCGTACGTCGCGGGGCCGTACCCGAACGGGGCGTTGCCCGTCGACCAGCCGGCGTCGGCGAAACCGACCTGCCGCCAGGCGGCGGGCGGAGCGGACGCTTCCGCCGTCCCGGCGGCGTAGCGCCAGGCGGATCCTTTCGGGATCCTGACCGGGCTGCCGCCCTGCGTGCTGTACTCCTTGAGCACAAACGCGCTGAAATAGGCCGTCGAGCCGGAAGCCAGGCTCAGGGTCAGGACCGCATCGCCGTCGGGGCCGGCCTCCACCTTGCCGAACCGCGCCACGTAGCCGTTGGCCGTGTTCTCGCCGTTGCAGATCACGGTCGAGGGGGCGGCGGGCCCGGCGAAGTCCGCGCCGCTCGAGCTCTGGTTCTCGAATGCGGCGACGTCCGAGACGGTCACGGCCGCGAGCCGGTCCAGATAGCCGCCCGCCCGGTTCCCGAAGACCGCGAACTCGTACAGCGCGTTCGTTTTCAGACCGGAAAGCGTGAGCGTGATCTCGCCCGAGCTGGTCGAGATGAACCCGTCGCAGTCGACCTTGCCGTTGAACAGGGCGTACGCGTCGGTGCCCTGCACGAGGTTGGTCGGGGTCCAGTTCGCCACGGCGCCGCCGTAGTCGCTGGCCAGCGTGATGCCCGTGCCTGCGCCCGTACCGTGCCGCACCAGTTCGACACTGCCGATCGAATTGGTCGTGATGTTGTCGGCGAGCTGACCGGTCTCCCACCCGAAATCGTTATAGGCGGCAAAGACCTCGACCGGCTCCACGGTGTCGTTGTCCGCGATCGTGAAGGTGTGCGTGGCATTGGCGCCCAGCACGGCGTTGACCGGGCCGCTCAGGCTCACGACGACGGTCTCCGGCTGCTCGCCGACCGCATCGTCCACGACGATGAGCGCCACGTTCCGCGCGGTCTCGCCGGCGGTGAAGGTGAGCGTGCCGCCGCTCAGCGCGTAGTCGGCGCCGCCGCCGGTTGCCGAGCCGCCGCTCACCGCATAGTTGACGGTGACGGTCTGCGCGCAGGCGCTGCTCAGCGCGACGGCCAGATAGGCGGGCGAGACGGCCTCGCCGCCGCTGGAGCCGGTGGCGGCGAACTGGACGGCGGGCAGCGTGCTGGTCGCGTGGACCAGTTCGGCGTCCATGAACAGGTCGCTGCTGGTCGCCGCCGTCTGATGCGCTTCCACGGCCAGCACGTTCAGGCCCTGCACGAGCTTGCCGATATGCGCGGCCAGATCGAACGGCTCGTAGTCCGAAGCCGTGTGGCCGTCGGCCGCGGTGTCGAAGGTGACGGTACCGGCCGGCATCGCCCCGCGTGCGATCTCCTCGCCGTTGAGGTAGGCGACGAACCCGTCGTCGTACTTCATTTTGAGCGTGAGCGCCGTGACGTTGCCCGGCTCGGCGGCCAGGGTGAACCGTTTCCGGAAGTAGGCCGTCATCGGTTTGGCGTCCGGGTTCTCGCCGTAGGAGATCGTGGTGTCGAGTTCCGGGTAGGCATACCCGAGCGGGCCGTTCCCGCTGTCCCACGCGCTGTCGTCGTAGCCGGCGGCGCGCCAGCCGGTACCGAGGTCGGCGCCCAGATCGTGGTACCACCAGCCGGCGCCCTTCGAAACGAGCCCGCCCGAGTTGGCCGAACCGGGCGTGCCGCCCGCGTTCACGCTCGCCGCCCAGTTGGCCGGGTCGTTTCCGTAGGCGGCCGGGTCCTGCCGTTCGAGCGACGGGCCGCCGCCGTCGGCGCTCTCGGGCCACGGGTCGTTATCGTTGTATTTCACGCGGTCGGCGAGGATCCAAGGCACGCCCGCCTCGTCCGGCTCACCGGGCCGCCAGAGCTTGACGCTCTCGCCCCCGTTGTTCAGCCGCCCGGCGTACGGGCCGAAGATCCGGATGCCCGCGGGAATGCCGTACCGGCTCCTGAACGCGGCGTCGTTCGTGGCCACGACCAGCACGTACTCGCCCGGCCCGATGTCGGTTCCCGGCGGGAACGCGTAGTCGACCGCGGCGCCGAGCTGCCAGGTATTGGACGGGTACGCCGCATCGTACAGCGGCACGGCGGCGCCGCCGGTATTGAGCAGCTCGATGAATTCCTCTTCGCCCTCCGCCGGGTGGTACATGATCTCGGTGATCACGACCGGCCCCACCCGCGGTGCGGCGTTGGCCAGGCCCAGCGTGTTGGTCGTGTTCTGCGCCACGAAATCCGTATCGCCGGCGGTCGTCACGTAGCGCGCGAACGCCACGCCGTTGTCCGCCCCGCCGAACCGCGCCTCGGCGCGGTAGAGCAGGTTCGTCTTCTCGTCCCAGCAGGTCAGGTAGAGCTCGTCGCCGTGCGAATCGAGCGCGAAGCAGGCGGGGTCGTTCGTATCGGTATTGAACGCGTGCTCGTCGAACACGGCGTAGCCGCCGGCCGGCAGGACGGTGGCGTCGGGAATGCGGTACTTGCGGTACGAGTCCGCGCTGTCGCTGAGGTACCACCCGCCGATATCGGCGGCGGCGGACCCGGCGTTATACAACTCGACCGCATCGACCTGCGGCAGGTCGGTATGCGTGAGCGCCTCGCTGATCAGCACGCGGTAGGGCGCGCCGTCGTCGCGGCCGGGCGAGCCGCCGATCAGGTTCGACGCGCGCCAGGTGGCCGCATCGTCGGCCGCGCTGTCGTCGTAAAAGCCGTCCAACGCCGCCGGCACCAGCGAATGCCCGTCGCCGTCCGCCGCGCCCGGCCACGGGTCCTTGTCGTTGTACCGCACGCCGACCACGGTCCGCCCGTCGCTGTCGAGCAGGGCAACCCGCTCCCCGCCGTTGTCCAGCCGCCCGTTGTACACGCCGAAGAGCTGGACGTCATCGGAAGTCTTGACGCCGGGGTACCGGCCGTCGAACGCCGGCTCGTCGGCGACCAGCAGCGCGAACTTGCCCGCATCCAGTTCCGCGCCCGGCGCGAAGGTGTAGCCGACGCCGCCAAGCCGCATGTCCGACAACCCGCGCGTGGCGCTGCCGGTATTCTTGATCTCGACAAACTCGTACGCGCGGCCGCCGGGCGGGTTGTACTGGATCTCCGTGATGCGCAGCCGGCTGTAGTGCCCGGTGTAGTTGAAGGTCGCCGCGTGCACGGCGCTCCAGGTCCCGGCGCTCTTGCGCACGCGCGCCTGCACGTGCGTGGTCTTCGCCAGCGTCACGGGCCCCTCGTACCGCACCGCCGAGCCCGCGATCGAGCCGCCCGCCAGCCGCGGGTCCGCCCCGTCGAGCGTGTAGTAGATCGTGTAGCCGGTCGCGGACAGCGTGAGCCGGAACCCGCTCGCGATCGCGCCGCCCTCCTGCGAGAAGGACGGCGCCTCCACGCTCGGGTAGTAGCCGTGGTCCCGGAACCACGTCACGCACGTCGCCGTGCGCGTCTGGAAAAAGCCGTTCGTGAGCCGGGCCAGTTCCGGCAGCCATTCGTCGTCGAGCGAGCGGGCGTGGTAGTCGAGATAGTCGTAGCCGTCGGCGTTCGCCACACGCGTGCCGCCGCCGGTCGCGTTGAAATAATCGTTCCAGAGCGCCTTGTCCGGCTTTGGGTCCTCATACAGGATCGGCACGTCGCCCCACCTGGCGAACTCGCAGACCATCGCGCGCTTGATCTCATCGGCCCGCTTCACGTAGCGGGCCGTGGCCGCGCTCGGGGTCAGCAAGCCACCGGCGCTTATGAGATGCTTGTAGATCCGGTCGGCAAACAGCGTCCGGTAGTCGGCGTTGGCCAGCAGGTTGCTGTGCAGGCACGCGACACCCGCGGTCGCCAGCGTGTCGGGCATCGCGCCCCGATCCCGAATCTCCGGGTTCGTCTCCGCGTCCCAGCAGTAGAACTGGAACTGGATGTCGCCGGGCATTCGGTTCCGGCTCTTGCGCGCCGCGCGCCAGTTGTTGAACGAATGCTGCGGGTACCCGTTCCACCAGTAGACCCAGTAGTCCCAGTCGGTGGCGTTCATGTACATGTAGAGCAGGTGGTAATCGATGGACTGCCGGATATCCAACAGCTGTGCCACCTGCGCGTAGTTGGCCGGGTCGGACAGGTCCGTGTCGGCTGCCGCGCGCAGGGCCAACCACGCGAGGTTGGTCCCGTCGCGCGGTTCGTCGATGTTCCAGCAGCCCATGATGTCGTAGTCTTGCTTCTCCCCGCCGAAATTCTCGGCGAGCCAGCCCTCACTGACGCGCTCGCACGGGTTGTAGACGCCCCAGTACAGCCCGTTGATGTACAAGTGTACGAACGTGCCGTCCGGGCTGGGCCAGCCCATCTCGTTCTGCGTGTCGCGCGACCATTGGTCCCGGCATCCCTGCCCGCGCCGCGGCTGGAGCCGGAGGAAATCGTTCATGTTGGAGCGCAGCTTGATGCTGTCGTGACGGGTTACGGCCGTGTTGGGAAAGAGCTTGTAGTCGAGCTTTGACGCCCCGTACTCGGCCCGGAACTTGAGCTGGAACGACGTCTTGTACATCGGCAGGTGCCGGGACGCGCCGGACATCTTGATCCCGCAGTCGATCCGGAAGCCGGCCGTACCGTCCGGATGAATCAGCTCCGCGGCGATCGGCCCCCGCTCCCATTCCCGTTCATCGGTGAAGTTCGCGAGAATGCCCGAGTAGCGATCGAACAGGTCGTCCTTGTCCAGCGTCAGGCACAGGCTCGGGATCGATTTCATATCGTTGGTGATATCGGCGCGATAGCGCGCATCGTTCACGACGTTGGGGTCCATCCCGTAATCGGCCGGGACGGAATCGTCGCCGTCGTCGTCGATCCACGTCGCGGGGTACCCGCTCGGATTGGCCGGCTGCGCCAGCACGTCGGCCAGGAAGATATAGGTGTGCGTGTCGACGTCCGTCGGCGCGTCGCCGGCACGCGCCGCCATCGCGCGGACCGGCATGGTCTTGTCGACGTGGACCACCGCGGCGTTGGCGCTCTGAGAATCGTAGTCCGACGGCGACGGCGGGCGGCCGTCGGTCGTGACGAAGACGGTCGCGCCGGGCGTCGCGCTCGTGATCGTCAGGTCGAACGCCGCGTCGTAAAAGCCGCGGTCGGTGCTGAACTTCGTGTCGGCCACGACCGTGACGAGCTCGACGTCGATCACGAAATCGCTGCTGAGCGCGCCGGCGTTGAACGCCTGCACGGCCATCACGTTCACGCCCTCGACCAGCAGGTCGCGTACCGCGCCGGCGTCCAGCCCGAGCGCGAACGACTCGTACACGCCGGCCCCGTCGCTGCCGCACTCGTGATCGCCGTCGGCCACCGCGTCGTGGGCGACGACATCCGGCTCGTTCACGTCCGCCACACGCTCGCCGTTGACCCACACGATGAAGCCGTCGTCGAAACACACGTTGAGCGCGAGGCCGGCCATGAGCGAAACGTCCGCGACCGTGAACGCCTTGCGCAGGAAGACGCAGGTGTACGGCGCGTTCGTCATGTCCGCCAGCGTCGTCTGAATCGTGTTCAGCTCGTGCGCCGCGTTGCCGTAACCGAACGGCGCGGAGGCCGACGGCCACGCCGCGTCGTCGAAGTCCGCCTCGCGCCAGGCGCCCGCGTCCTCCGGCGACGCCTCCGCCGTGCCCTTCAGATACTTCCACGTCCCGCCGCGGCTCACAAGCGTGTCCGCATGAAGCGCGGGCACAAAACCGATGGCGGCCGCGAACACGGCCGCAAAGAGCCCGTAAGCTGCCGCCCTGTGGTGAAGTCTCATCTTGATCTGACCCTTTCCCGCTGAATTAACGCCTTGCGGCGCCGGGTCATCACGGCCTTTTACAGCTTAAACCGTGCCAACTCCCAACGCCTCACCCCGCGCGCACAGCCCACTCACCCCTATACTACATATTGCGTAGTATTAACCTTCAATCCGCATTCGGCCCGGCGATTTCTCAAAACTGAAAACTCACTTTCTAAAATTCGCGAAGAAATCGCCGGTATGGGCGCCGGGAGTGAGCGCCGCTTGCTGTTAGATACGATCAACTGTGGGGTGGAGATGTTAGTGAAACTTGAAACTGGAAACTGGAAACTTGCTCGAGAACTTACTCGAGAACTTGCTCGAGAACCCGCCTACGCGCGGCGCTACGGCGGGCGCGGCCCGACTTCGCCCTCGTGCCTCCTGGCTTCGTCGGGCGGAGGCGCTGAGGATTCGGCGCGTCTTCGCGCCGATATCCAGCGCTGGGTTCGGAGTCCGTTGTCAGTTGTCCCGGAACGTTTGGTGTTCTTTCTGATGGAGGGCCTTCCCGGTTCGCCCCAGCGAATCATCTCCGTTGTCTTGCCGTTCCGAACATGCTGACTCGAGGACTTTCGGCCTGAGGCCGATCAGCCTCTGGCCGAACTCGCGAACTTCTCTGAAACTTGGCCCAAGTAGCGCACGTCTCCAGACGTGCTCTCTGAGCGCAACCGTCGCCATCGCACGTCTGGAGACGTGCGTTACTGAAACTTCCCCGAGTTCCCTCGAGAACTCACTCCAGAACCTCCGCCGCAGCGGCGGGGTCGACAAAGATCACAGCGGGTCTGACCGATCTGGAAATTGAGAAGGCAGCGTGAGCTGCTCTGAAGGCGCGCGTTGCGGGAATCGAGGCATCCGCCACGCTGCGTGGCGGATGCCTTTCGATTCCCGCAACAACTCCCAGCATACAGACCACTCACACCCAAACCCGACAGCTCCTTTCCCCTCCCCTTTTCGCGCCTTTTTCGCGAACTTTCGCGGGCAATCTGCCGGGCCCGGTCAGGTCAGGGCCTGACAGCCCGTCCGCGC
>JAFGHX010000438.1 GCA_016929905.1 Kiritimatiellia bacterium | reverse complement strand
GTGGGACCGTGGGACCGTGGGACCGTGGGACCGTGGGACCGTGGGACCGTGGGGCCGTGGGACCGTGGGACCGTGGGGCCGTGGGGTCGTGGGGCCGGAGGACGCGAGTAGCCCCGGTGATCGTCGTTCTGGTCCTATTCGTCATCGCCGTCCCTAATCGAAAGGTTCCTGCGAACGCCACGGTTCACTCCGACAAAGACTACGACAGAGTTGCGGAAAGGCGGTTGGCGCGTTTCAGCCCGCCGTTACCTGGCCGCCTTTCGCACGCAGCGGAACCCGAACACATTGAATCCGACGCAGACATCCGGCGGGCTCATGGCTTCCGCGTGCCGGGTGGCGGACCGGCAATAGGCCTCGTCATCGGCGACGGACCCGCCGCGCATCACGCGCTTGGCGCCTGTTTTCGGGCCGGTCGGGTTGTCCTTGGGACTTTGGGCATAGTAATTCTCGGCGTAGAAGTCGTTGCACCATTCCCAGGTACCGCCGTGCATGTCGTACAGGCCCCAGGCGTTCGGCTTCTTCTGGCCGACTTCCCGGGTTTTCTCGCCGGAATTGGACTTGTGCCAGGCGAAGAACTGGAGTTTGCCGGCATTGTCACCGAAGGAATAGCTTGTGGTACTGCCGGCACGGCAGGCGTATTCCCATTCCGCCTCGGTCGGCAGCCGGTATCCATTGGCGGTGAAATCGCATTCCCAGGTTTCCTCGTCGTAGCAGGGGTCGAGTTCTTCCCACAGGGACCGCTCGTTGCAGTACCGGGCGGCGCTGACCCACCACACCTGTTCGACCGGCAGTTTGGCGCCCTTCCAGCGGGACGGATTGTCGCCCTCCATGATCTTCTTGTAGTGTTCCTGGGTCACTTCGTACTTGTCCATGTAGAACGGGCCGACCGCCACGTCGTGCGCGGGCTTTTCGTCCGGGCGCCCGTTGTCGCAGCCCATGACGCACGTGCCGCCGGGCACCCGCACCATGTCGACGCCGCTCGGCGTCTTGATTTCCTGCGCGTCGTCCGGCGCGCCGCTTCCCGCCAGGCACAGGCCCAGCAGGGCGGTGACCAGCCATGGATATCTTCTCATCTTCCGCCGACCCCTCTCTGACTCCAGTACGGTTGTCGCAAGCATTCTCGAATGCGTTTTCGGATTGCCTCGACTACTGGTACCGCATCGGGCGTATTCACGCAAGCATAACCGGCGCGCGTATAGAGGTCCCGGGTCTCCCGGAGCAGGTCGACGGGCAGTTTATGGGTCTGGATCACGCCGACGTGGTGCAGCAGGCAGGCGTGATGCACACAGGCGGCGAGGTTTTCCGGGGCATGCTGCCGGGTCAGCGCCATGATGGCCTGGTCGTGCTGCTCCCAGTACGTGGGGTCGGTGATGGTCTTTTGCGGCTCGTAAAGCGCCTCCATCTTGGCCGTGGTCTCCTCGATGCCGGCGAGCACGGGTGCCAGTTTCGGCTGCGTGCGGCGGAGCTCGGCGCAGGTCTTGCGCAAGTCCCAGGCCAGTTCCATGAATTCCATAATCCGCTGGCGTTGCGTGGCGAACAACGTGCTCTGGTCCCACAGGATCGCCTGAACGAACGGCTTCTCCTCGACCTCGCGACCGGCATCAAACACCGCGTACAGGACCGGACAGACGTGGCAGCTGTAGCTGCCGTCGACATAGGGGTAGCCGTCGGACAGTTTCCAGCCGGGCACGTTTCCCCGGCCCCTTCTGTACTCACCGGCCATGTCCAGGATGCTGTCGCGCTCGCCCTGGCCGAGTGCGTCGGCCATAATGTCGAGTGGCGTATCGACGGGCGCGTTCTTCCCCTTCGGGCCGAGCGGATAGGCGAGGAAGGCGCCCTTGTCCGAGATGCTCTTGCTGAGCCGGAAACACGCTTTGTTGCCGTCGAACCAGGCCGGGCACGTGACATGTTCGAGTCCCCACAGCCCGACTTCGCCCTTCCGGGTTCGCCATTCGAGCGAACTGGGCACGCCTCGCATCGTGCCCTGCACGCGCCAGCGACTGGCCTCGAACGGTTTCGTCCATGCGCTGAGCACGTCGGTGTCCAGGTAGCGGTCGTCCAGGGTTTCCTTGTGCCAGATGCCGGGATGAGTCAGCAGCGTCAGGAAGAAGGGTTTGCCGGCCAGCGTGGCCTCGAGCCCGGCGATCACCCGGGCGTTGTCCGGCGCGTTACCCAGCGCCAGGCGCAGCGTCTGTGCGCCGCGCGGCCAGGTACACACGAGGAGCCGGTCCTCGCCCGGCAGCAGGCCCAGAAAGAGATTTTCGGCGGGCAGGTTCAGGTAGCGTGTCGCGGCCGGCCATGCGGCGGGCTCGTAGCTCTGGTCTTCCCCGATGATGGCGGGGAGCAGGCCGTAGTCCATGTGTTGAAGCAGGCGTACGGCCGCGAGGCCGCCTTCCGGCCGCACTTCCAGGGCTGTATCGCGCAGCACCAGCACGGCCTGGAGCGGGGCCGCCCCTGAGCCGCTCCCTCCGAAGTTCCCCTCGAGTACCATCCTGCTTTCCGCCGCTTCGCGTATGCGCCATGCCGCGGCGGCCGGCATGCCGTGCCCGCGCGCCGGCACGAAGAGCAGCTGCAGGCTCGCGTGCCGGCCGGGCGGCTTCGAATGGAGCAGCGCCTTGCCGCCCTGCGCACACAGGACGACTCGCACGTATCGGTTCTCGACGACGGCATCCTGCTTGAAGGCATATCCGGCGGCGCTTGCCGGGGAGACGGCCGCCCAGCCGTCCGCTTCCCAGACATTTCCGGCGGCGGGCACCACGCCGCCCGGGTCCCACGCCTGCACGGCCGCTTCGGCGGCAACGGCCGAAAGGAGTACCGCACACACGCACGTTGCGCGTCGCGCCGGTTGTAGCTGTTCGGTGGTCATGCCATAGCCTCCTGTACCTGGAGGGCGCGCCCTGCCTTGGCGACTGCTGATCTTCCGGCCTTCTTGCTTCGCCTTTCCGCGGCGCCGCGCCGCTACTCCTGGAACGGCTTGTCCCGCCACTGCACCTGTTTCGGATCGTAGTAGATTTCCGTCGTCCAGAACTCGTGACGCAGAGCGGCATAGGCCAACTCGCGGGCCTGCTCGGCGGTCGCGCGGCAGCCGGGCTCGCGCAGCAGATGCAGGCCGGCCAGATTCCGGATCCGGCGGGCGGCCTGCTCCAGCCGCGCGAGGAGTTCCCATCGCTCGTGCCGCGCCTGTGTGGCGGCGGTGTCGAAGAGTTTGAACAGCTTGCGGAAGGAGCGGACGGCATCGCTTTTCACGTTGCGCCCCTCCTTCACGAAGGCGGGCGTCTCCATGTGCCGCACGACGGCCTCGCCCGCCTGCCGTACCTGTTCGGGGGTGCGCTCGGGCTTGCCCAGCATTCGGCGTTTGATGTCGTCGAGCTCGGTGCGCAGCGCGGCGGCGAACGCGGCACCGCCTGTCTCTGCTGTTGCGGCATCGGCCAACGCGTCGAGCCGGGCCATCATCTGCCTGTACTGGGCTATGCCCTCGTCGTACTGCGCCAGCAAGGTGGTCGTATCGGCGATGAGCAGGTTCATCATCGGGACGGGCCAGCCGGTCTTGCCGGGCATGGCTTCGCGCCAGCCGGAGTATCGGAGGATGTTCATGAGCAGCCGCTCCTGCGCGTGCCGGGACCCGATCCGATCCGGAGGGCTCGGCCCGAACACATCGCGCAGGATATCCGGCGGCAGGACGGTATCGAGCGGGGTCTCTTCGCTGCGCGCGCAGGCGTAGATGACGGAGCCGGAGACGTCCTGCGGCATGGCGGCCGCCAGGGCCTTGAGCGTGTCGGGCTTGAACGAGCGGCGTCTTTGGATGTCGGCCGTTTCGGCGGCCAGCGCCTGTTCGCCGCGCAGCACGATGCGCCATATTCCGTCGAAGGGGGCTTTCCAACTGAGCGTCGGCTTCTCCGCGGCAAGCGCGTTGGCCGCCACACCGTCTGTTGCCCAGACGTGCGGGGCGGCCACGACGGCGACGCAGGCGCCCGTGTCCCGCACCGGGATCCAGACGCCGCGGAACGTGCGTTGCCCGGGATTGTCGGGCGCCGGCAGTGCGGCGGCCGTGACCGGCGTCGCCGCCGCCACCATCAGGAATGCGTTCCCCTCCCACGAACCGGGGCTGCCCAGTACCGAGCGTGCGGCGGGCAGGGGCCGCGGCCCGGCGCCTGGGGCCGAGGCGGCGTCGAGAATCAGGTCGTCGCCGCGTGTATCGGGCAGAACCAAGTGCCGCATGGCGGCCTTCACCAGCACGCCACCCGGCTCCGGGCTTACGACTCGGACCGCCGGGAGTGTGCGGGGCACCGAGAACCGGCAGGTGGCCGTCTCACCCCGCGCAAAGGCACACGACAGCTCGGCGGTCAGCTCGTCCGGGCCGTACCGGGCGACTCGTATCGAACGGATTGCCGAGCACGGCTCGCCGCGGGCATCGGTGGGCACGATCTGGAGCGGCGCGAGCCGGCCGTCGTCCGTCTTCGGCGCGAACCACAGCCCGTCGCGGCCGTGGGCCAGCAGGAAGATGCCCCAATCCGTTTCCACGCCGAGATCGTGTTCCAGCACCTTGCCCGGCTCCGCGCCCTCCGGTAGGGACGTCCAGCCCGCAGCCGTTTGGAAATCGAACGAGCCCGGCTCGGTATGGCCGGCCCACTTGCCGTGCCACGCCGCGAGGCGTACGCTTCGCACTTTCTGCGGCCGGCCCGCATCGGCAACCGCCCCGTTCCAGCCCGCTCCCACGCTGACGTTGCGCTGGATGCGGCAGGCCGAATCGGGCCGCGCGGGTTCAATCGCATGGACGTCGCACTTTGGGCTGTCATACGAAGCCTGCCAGTAGGCCAAGTACTTGCCGTCTGCCGACCACATCGGCCAACGCTGGACTCCGCCTGCCGTCGTGATCTGCCGTCTGGTACCCGTTCGGATATCCAACAGGTGGATGTGCGCGCCGTCCTGGAACGCAACCTGTGCGCCGTCCGGCGCGCCGCGGGGCGTGCTCGCCACATCGGCCGAAGCCAGCGCGCGGGGATTCCCGTTCGGCGGGACCAGCACAAGCTCTGCCCGTCCCTCTCCGCCCTTCACGAAGAGGACCCCCGCACCGCCGGGCAGATAGCTCGGCAACCGGCAATCCGTCCAGGTCTCGGGGCTCGTGCATCGCTCGCGGCCCGTCGCAAGCTCATGCTCGACAATTCGGCCGGAGCGTGCCAGCACGATTCTCGTTCCATCAGGCGACCATTCCGCCTGTTCGCCATCGCAGATTCGGCGCGTGTTGCCGTCCAGCTCGCCCAGCCACACGCCCAGCGCGCCGCCCTCGTACGAATTGAACAACACGGTCCGCCCGTCCGGCGATATGCGCGGCAGCACGTGCGAGCCGGCCTGATAGCTCAGGTTGGTCGTGTCCCCGTTGGACAGGCTCACCAGCATGCCGCCCGCCCGCCATTTGCCCGGCTCCACCACCGAGACGAATTGCGCCGTGAGCGGCACTTCCGCCGCCCGGCAAACGGCGAAGCCGAGGATCAGAGCCGGCAGCGCATACGCCGTGCGCAGTCTCATGGACCAGCCTTTCTCTCAGCGGCAATAGCCGCACACTATAGGGTTAGTGAAGAGAATGTCGAGCCATAGCGGTAGTCTTCGGCCAGTACGCGGCTGGGAGTCTGACCTAACGTCGGCGCCCCACACCTGGAGAATCTTTATCCAGGGTATACAAACGTAGTCATTTTGTCAAGGGGGGCGAGGGGTGGGTACAGAGGTGTGGACGAGGGGAGGTCAGGGCTACCCCACGGTGCGGCCGGTCTCCGGCTTCCCTGTGGCTGAATTGCTGGCAGTCATGCCTGCCGGCTTGTTTTCCGGGGGCCGTTGTGCTATTGTGACTATCCGGCGCTTGACGCTGCCGACCACCAAACGCCTGGCTGGGTCACCGGGGACAGGGCGAAATCGCAGAACCTGACCGTGAGCCGTGGTGTGCCCGGCGTGAGGCGTGAGAACGGGGCGCAGTCGTTGCCCGCCAGAGGGAATGGGGAGCAAGGGATGCCGGGAGCATCTGGAAGCGAGAGCAGGCTGCGAACCCTGAAGCGTTGGGTCTGGGGCATTCTGCTCGCACTGCCATTGGCGGCCGGTGCAGCCGAGGTGAGCTTGGAGCTTGCCGGTCGCGTGGCGGAACACTGGCTGGCGCGCAGCGCCGTATTTCGCGCGGCGGCCGAGCGGCTTCCCGCCGGCGAGTCCTTCGGCGTCAAGTCGGTGGTGCCGCTTCTGCCTGAGGGGGCGGATCCGCCGATGGCGTACCATGCGGCGGTTGAACCGCGCGGGTATGTGATCGTCAGTGCCGACACTCGGATCTCCCCGGTCCTGTGTTTCAGTCCGGACGCCGACCTGAACCTGATTGACGACCCACAGAACGCGCTGCGTGCGATGCTGCTGGGCGACCTGCGCGCGGCGCGCGCGGCGCTCGCGCCGCTTGACGGCAACGTGGTCGCGGACGCGGTGGAGCCACCTGCATTCGTTGTCGAGAACCAGGCGCGCTGGGCGGAGTTGCTTCGCGACATGGAGGAAGCGTCCGCCCCGCGCGCGCCAACCTACGCCCCGACGAACATCCTTGTGGTCGCGCTGCTGGAGACGACCTGGAGCCAGTGGAACCACTACAACGAGCTTTGCCCGGACGATCCGTATCCCGGTTCCGGCTACGACGGCAAGGTGCCCGTGGGCTGTGTCCCCGTTGCGGGCGCCCAGACCTTGAAGTACCACGACTGGCCGCCGTACGGCCGCGGCACGCACACGTATACCGACGCCAACATCGGCAATGCGGTGACGGGCGTGTTCAGTGCCGTTTTTTCGGACGCCTACGATTGGGCGAATATGCAGGCGGACTACGACGTCTGGGGCGCCGAGCCGTCGAATGCCGAAGCCGCGGTCTCCGCGCTGATCCACGAACTGGGCGTCGCGACGGAAATCAACTACGGCAGCTACACCTACGGCGGCTCGAGTGCCGGGATGCGGGATCTCAGGACCGCCTTGAACACCCACTTCTTCTACGCCTACGGCACGTATGCGCTGCGGAACGGAGATCCGGCCGCGTTTGACGCCGCGTTGCGGCAGGAGATCCTGGCCGAACGGCCGTGCCCGGCCAGCTATCTGGGGCACGCCTTCGTGATCGACGGGTTGGCGGACGAAGGCGTGGCGGACTATTACCACATCAACTACGGCTGGGGCGGCCAGGACGACGGGTGGTATCAGCTCTCGAACATCAACGGCAACAGCTGCTACGATGCCATCTTCGGCGCCGTGCCGCTGTTCATGCCGTTGCTGGCGCGGACCGGCGGCGGCACGAACGACAGCGGCAGCTTCACCCTGTGCTGGTCGTTCCCGAAGCGACGGCAGGCGGAACTGACGGCCTATCGCCTGCGGGAAGGCCTGTTTGCGGCGGCGCACTTCAACGACACGGCCGACGATCTGGACAACTGGGAGGTCTCCGGCGACTGGTACGTGGACACGCCCGGCAACGGCGGGTCCGGCTCCTGCTTCCGCAAGAGCGGTGGCACAGGGACGCACAAGCTCACGTTGGCCGACGCGATCAAGCCGTCCGCGGAGACGGTTCTGCAGTACGCCTACAAGGCCATTCTGGCCGACGATCACTTCTACGTACAGCTCTCCACAAACGCGGGCGATTCCTGGATCGAGCTGTGCCACCTGACCGGCACCGGTTGGGACCCGACCTGGTACAGCAACAGCATCGACCTGTCCGCTTACGCGGGCATGGAAGCCTGGATTCGATTTCAGTACGTCATGGGCAGCGGCAGTCAGTACGGCGAAGACGGGGCCGTCTGGCTGGACGACATCGCGATGAGCAACGGCGAGCGGCTGGCCTGGACAGTGCTTGACGGCGCGATCGCCTCCAACGCGACGGACTATCCCGTCGCGGGGCGTGCGGACAACACTTACTACTATGCGCTGCAGGCCTGCGACGGGTCGAACTGGCATGCCTGGTGTCCGCCCGAATCGGTCGTTGTGGCGCTGGACCCGGACCTGGACGTCGATTCCGACGGTATGCCGAACGGGTGGGAGGAGGCCTACTTCGGCAGTGTGACCGGCGCGACGGCCGGCGCCGATGCCGACGCCGACGGCTTCAGCAACTGGGCGGAGTACTGGGCCGGGTCAAACCCCGGCGACTCGAACAGCTTTTTCGCGATCGCCCATTACGCGTTGGCGCCGGGCGGACCCACCTTCGAATGGCCCTCAGTCTCAGGCCGAACCTATGCCGTATGGCGGGCCACCAATCTGAACGACGCCCTCCCGTTCGGCATTCTGGCCACGAACCTGGCCGCGACGCCGGATACCAACACCTACACCGACACAAACGCGCCGGGCGCCGGCCCGCATTTTTACGAAGTCGAAGTGGAGGCGGAGTAAGCGCGGTGCGGCCGGCGGGTCACATCGTATCGAGCAGCCCGACGAACCGGGCCGCGGTGTCGCGCAGTGTGCCGGTGAACCGGTTTGTGGTGCTCAGCACGAAGTTGCCGCTGAACCCGGCGCAGCGCAGGATGGAAACGAGTTCCTTGATTTCCGCGTTTCCGCGCGCCAGCGCCTGGGGCGTGCCCTCCCGCGTCATGTCCTCGATGTCGAGCTGATCCATGTACTTGCGGATTCGGGCCTTGGTGGACGCGCTGAAGGGGCCTTCGCCGAGCCGCGCAAAATGGGCCGGGCTCAAGGTCAGCCGCGCGCCGGGCTGCGCGTGTTCCAGTTCCCGCATGACGCGGCCGACCTGCGCGGTGGTCAGCGCGGTGTTGAAGAACGATACGGCCAGTCCCTGCTTCGCCGCGCTTGTCGCCACCTCGGCCGCGCGACAGGCGAGCGGCACGACCAGCCGCGCGATGCCGCACGCCTTTGCCAGGTCCAGCATCTTGCTGTCGGCGTCGAGCGCGGCGGCGCTGCGCAGTCCCGTCACGGCGATCCCGGCCTCCTTGAATTCCGCGAGCGCCTTCTCCAGTGTCGCCGGCCGCAGCGCATGGACCGGTTGCCCCTGAATGATGTCCAGTTCGACCGCGTCGATTCCGGCGGCCTGCAGATTTTCGATCATCTCCGGCACGTAGCGGCCGGCCAGGCCGGTCGCCGCGGCGACGGTCGCGTCTTCGGCGCGGAACCGGGCGCGGTTCAGGTCGGCTCGCTGTCTGACGCAATCGGCGCAGTTGGGGTTGTCGCACAGCGCGAAGTCCGGCGCGCGTCTGCCGAGCGCGACGGCGATATCGAGCATATCCCGGCTCTTGATCAGCCGCGCGACGGCGGTGCCGATGCGGCCGACTTTCATCTTGCCGCTCTCACGGAAGGCGCGATCGAGCCCGATGAAGTCGCGGTGCGGCCCGGGGAAGAACGGCCAGGACTTGGTGACTTTCCCCTCGGGCGTATCGAACGTGTGCTCCTTGGTGCGTTTGAGGTAGGGCAGCCGCAGAACGGCCTCGGCGGTGTGCAGGCTCGTATTGCGGTCCTGGTCGACCCCGAGCAGGCAGATGTAACCGCCCATCTCGGCGATCCGCACATAGGGGGTGTCCTTCTCATGGACCAGGTCGGCTTTCCAGTGGTCTTTGCAGATGCGCCTCGCATGCTTGCCGAGCGCCGCCACCGTACCGGTGGGGATGACGCTGACGACGGATTTCGGGTGCTGGCGCACGAGTTCGGTGAGGATGCCCAGTTTGCCGAAGACGGGCACGACGAGCGTTCCGTCCCTGCCGAGCACCGCCAGGAACGCGTCCAACAGCGCCTGTGCGCCGCCCGTCACCCGCCCGAGGCTGGCGAGCGAGCTGTGCACCATCACGATGTCGCCCTTCTTGAGTCCGAGCTTGCGCAGCCCGGCCACAATTTCGTTCTTGGTCATCTCGGAGACCCCCTTCGCCCCGGGTCGAAGGTCGGAAGGTCAAAGGCCCAAGGTCCGGCAGCCATCCGGACCGTCTGCACGACCTTGGGCTTTCGACCTCTAGACCTTCGACTTTCGACCTCTCGACTTTCGACCTTCCGACCTTGGACCTTTGACTCTCGCACTTTCGACTCCGCGCCTACGTCTTCCGGATGATGGCGCCGCTGAACGTCAGCTCGTCGAGGAGGACGAGGGCGGCGCCGACGGGCGCGGCGGGTTCTTCGGTCTTGGATACGACGATTTCGACCTGATCGGAGAGCGAGGGCACCATCTGGTTGAGCATGGCCTGTTTCAGGGCCTGGAGCGCGGCGTCGCCCGCCTGCCCGAAGTGGGGGTCCAGCACGACGACGGCGGGATTGAGAACGTTCACCAGGTGGCCGAACGCGGAGCCGATGCGGCGCCATGCCCGCTCGACGACGGCCGCGACGGTCTTGTCCTGTTCGCGGGCGAGCGCGAGGATGGCGGCCATCGCCTCGCGGTGCGGCCGGCCGGCCGGGAAGGCGGGATGGCGCGCCTCGTTCAGTTCCAGAAGCATCGCGCGCAAGCCGGCCTGTTCTTCGAGATAGGGCGGGGCAGAGGCCTCGCGGTTGGCGGCGCGAGCGTCCGGAGCGGCGGGATCGGTGACTTCACCCGCCATCCCGCGGCTGCCGAGCACCTGCTGGCCGTTGGCCTTCACGGCGCAGGCGATGCCTTCGCGGTATTCGATGTAGAGCGCGTCGCGGTAGCGCCGGTTCATTTCCAGGCGGTCGACGGCAGCGAGGATCGCGTTGGCCGTGTTCGAGAGGGAGACCGGCACGCCGAACCGGGCGGCCAGTTGCGCGCAGACGGGAACGGACCGCCACTTCGGCAGGACGTTGGAGGCGACGGTCACTCCGTTGACGGTGTCGACAATGCCGGGGTCGACCGCGGCGATGCCGAGCAGGCCGCGCGACCGTGCGGCCGCCGTGCGGCTGTCCGCAATGGCCGCGTAGAGAGCCGCCAGCAGCCTCTGCGGGTTGCCGTCTCGGGCGGCCTTCGGCAGCGGGAAGGAGCGGCGCTTATCGAGCCGGCCGGCGAAGTTCACGACGGCCGTGAAGATCTCCTCGGGATTGTACTCGATCCCGATGACATAACCGGCTTTCGGACTCAGCGCCACATTCCGGCACAGGCGCCCGCCTGTGCCCCGGCTGCGGCCCTCCGTGCCGACCAGGCTCTCGCGCTCCAGACGCTGGATGCAGCGGGTGACCATCGCCGGGGTCAGGTTGAGCCGCTCCCGGATCAGGACGCGCGGCATGCTGCCCTCGCGCCGCAACAGGGAGAGGATCGAGGTGCGCAGGTTCCGCTCGTGGAACGCCAGATCCCGCTTCCGCTTCGAAGATTTCTTTCTGGGTGTCATCAGCCGTTTTGCTCCTACCCCCGCGTGTTGGGGCGACCGTAATGAATGGGGGAGCCTACCACACCGCGCCGCGCGTTTCAAGCGTGGGTTGCGTTTCGAAAAACTGAACGGCGCTTGACAAGCGCCCCGAAATCTGGTACTTTTCATTTTGCAAATCTATGGCCGGGAAGGCGGGAAAACCGCGCGGCCGGAGAAATCCAAAAGGAGGCCACCCATGGCATACAAGGGAGTACTGGACGACATCCGCAAGTGTGTGAACCTGGAAAAGCCCGGTCGGATCCCGGTCTTTGCCTGCAGCGAGGAGTTTGACGTCAGGGTCTGCGGCACGACCTACGAAGCGTACTGCCAGGACCCTGAGAAGATGGCCGCCTGTCAGATTGCGGCGGTGGAGACGTTCGACTACGATTGGGCCTGGCTGCAGGTGGACGATTGCATCGAGTTCGAGGTGCTCGGGGTCGGCACCAAGGGGGCGGGCAACATCTTGCGGGCGACCTACGGCTATCTGCCGGCGACGGCGGAGACGCTGAACGGGCTGAAGATGCCGGACCCGCACAAGGACGGGCGCATGCCCGTGCTGCTGGAGGCGATCGCGAAGGTGAAGGCCCGGTTTGGCGACAGCGTCTGCGTCACCGGTCGGACCGCGGCGCCGTTCTCCTCGGTCGGTCTGCTCTATGGCATGCAGGAGACCCTGCTGCTGCCCTACACCGACGCGGACCTTCTGAAAGAGACGATGGCCTTCTTTGTCGAGCTGCAGACCGCGTTCGGGAAAGCGCAGATTGAAGCGGGCGCCGACGCGATCTGGTTTGGGGACTGCAACGCCTCCTCGCACCTGATCTCGCCGGAGCAATACAAGGCGTTCGCGTTCGGCCCGGCCAAGGCGGTGTCGGACGCGTACAAGGCGGCGGGCGGGCTGGTGTTCTATCATGCGAGTGAGGAGGGGGCTTCGCTGCCGGCGATGACGGAACTGGGGGTAAGCGCGCTTTCCGTGGGGCCGGGCATCGAGCTGGGCACGGCGCTGAGCGTGACGGCCGGCAAGGTGTGCGGCCTCGGGAACCTCGACCCGATCGGCGTGCTTCAGAACGGCAGCGTGGAGCAGGTGCGGCAGGAGACGATCCGGCTGATGGGCGAGGCGAAGAAGGCGGGTGCGCACCTGTTCAATTCCGGCGAGATGATTCCGCGCGAGACGCCGGAAGCCAACATGAGGGCGATGGTCGAGACGGCGCGTGAGCACGGGTCGTTTTCGTAGCCAGCCGGGCCGCTCACCCGCCGTAACTTGGCGCGTTCCTGAACCAAGGTAGGAGAATGAACCACGGAGCGCACGGAGGCACGGAGGGGAGAGAGGTCGCGGGAATTTGGCCCGGATTGCCCCGACCGCGGCTGTGGGCACAGCAAGGATTTCCTTCGCCGGGTACCCGCTGCAATCCGAGTGCAATTCGCACAGCCTCTCCTCTGTGCCTCTATGCGCTCCGTGGTCCGGCCTTCTGCAGGTATCCAGAAACTGGGGGGAACATGAAATCCGTACGCCTCACCAAACGTCACGCCGTGATGAAGAGCTGGTCGCAGGACCCGCTCAACCCGCACCCGGTTTTCCCGCCATGGTCGCCCTGGAGCGTCTATCCGTACCTGTACTGGGGGTCGATGAGCCGCCGGGTCGTGAAGCGCCGCTACTACATGCCGACACTGGAAAACGACTATCTGCGCGTGACGATCGCGCCCGACATCGGCGGCCGGATCTGGGACATCTACGACAAGATCGGCGGGCGGCACGTGGTGAACTACGACTCGGGCGTGATTTCGTACAATGCCGGGATGGGGCTGAACTACACCTCCGGCGGGATCGAATGCAACTACCCGATCGCCCACTCCTGCACGACCAGCCGCCCGCGCGAGGTGAGCACGGCCCGCTATCCGGACGGATCGGCCGCGATCATCATCAGCGAATACGACCAGGTCTGGCGGACGCGGTGGGCGAGCTCCTACATTCTGTACCCGGCCCGCTCCTTTGTGGAGGTGCGGGTTCGGATCTACAATCGCACGCCGCACGACAGCCGCTACATGTTCTGGAACAACTGCGGGTTCCCCGTCCGGGACACGACCCAGTTCATTTTTCCCGAACAGGCCGGCGCCGTGCACGGCGCCGAGGCGAACACGTTCAGTTGGCCCCGTTGGCGCCATTCGGACCTGAGCGTCTGGGGTAACGGGCCGGAAGCGCTGGGGTTGTACATGTTGGACGCGTCGGAGCCGTACTTCGGCTGCTACGATCCTGAGGACGGCTACGGGCTGGTGCATTACGCCGACCTGGCCGACCTGCCGGGCAAGAAGTACTGGAGCTGGGGCACCGACCGGCGCGAGTGGTACACCCGCACGCACAGCACCGAGGCCCGCAACTACGGCGAGGTGCAGTCCGGCCGCATCGTCATCCAGGAGCATCTGGACCGGGTCCCGCCCGAGACGGAGTGCGAGTGGAGCGGGTTCTGGTTCCCGGTCCGCGACACCGGGGCTTTCAACGGGGCCGGCCCGGGCGCGGCGCTGCGGGTGGCCCTCGAGGAACGCGGCCGGGAGACGCGGCTGACGGTCACCGCCATGGGCAACGGCACATTCCCCGGCGCGCGCGTGCGGCTCGAGTCCGACGGCATCCCGCCCGTGGAGCGCGCCATGCCGCTGGACCCGGTGCAGAAGACGACACGCTCGCTGATCCTGCGCGGCAAGGCCGGGCCGGAGCGGCACACGCGCGTGACGGTGACGAGCGAGGACGGCCGCATCCTGGCCGTCTGGCGCGCGAAGCCGCCGCGGACCCGCGATTCGTGGCGCGAGGTCATCACGCTGCCGGCCTCGGACAAGACCGAGCCGGTCGGCGTCGAATCGCTGTTCCTGGCCGCGGAGGCGAAGGCGCGGGACTGGGGCAACCACAACCTGACGCGCCATTACGAGAAATGCCTCCGGCTCGACGAAGGCTACGTGCCGGCCCGGCTCGAGCTCGGCAAGCTGGCGGTGTTGCGGCGACAGTTCGAGGAGGCGATCGATCATTTTCGGACCGCGCTGGCGCGCAGCCCCGATTCGCTGGAGGCCTGGTACGGGTTGGGCCTTGCCCTGCGCCGGGCCGGCCGGGTGGCGGAGGCGCGGAAGGCCTTCGAGCTGGCGAATCGATACGGCCACGAGGCACGCGCCCTGGCGCGGCTTGCCGAGCTGTGCATGGGCGAAAGCGACTGGCACCACGCGCTGAAGCACCTGGACCGGCTGGCGGCCGCCGCGCCGCGGCTCACCCGCCCGCGCGGGTTGAGGGCCGTTTGCCTGCGCAAGCTCGGCCGCCGGCGTGAGGCGGCACGCGAGATCGGCCAGGCGCTCGCCGTGGATGGGCAGGACCCGTTCCTGCAGATGGAGTGCGTATTCATCCGGGAAGGGGTGAGCAGGAAGCCCGGCGGCCGCGCCGTGAGCAATCTCATCGAACAGGTGCGCGGCTACGAGCCGCCGCTGCTGGAAGCCGCCTGCGACTACCTCGGCGTCGGGTTGTACCGGGAGTCGGCCGCGGTGCTTCGTACCATCCCCCGGCCCGGCCCGCTTGCCACGTTCCTGCTGGCTTATCTGGCGGAGAAGTGCGGGCGCGCGGCGGAAGCGGGCCGCATCCTGGACCGCGCATGCCGGCTGGATCCGACCGGCCACTGCCTGTGGCGGCTGGAGATGGCCGAGGTGATGGAATGGGCGATGACGCGGCGCCCGAAAGCCGCGCGGCCGCTCCTGCACATGGGCAACTTCCTCATGGCCAAGCGGCGGGCCGACGAGGCGGTCGCGCTGTGGCGCAGAGCCGAGCAGCTCGGCGAGCGCCATTTTCTGCTGTATGCGAGCCTCGGTTTCTATGAGAGCCGCGCGGCCAAGAATCCCGGCAAGGCGCGCGAGTATTTCGCCAAGGCCGTCAAGGCGGCCCCGGACGAACCGCACACGGTCATGGAGTACTGCGGCACGATTCCGTCCGCCGAACGGCGCCGCTACCTGGAGCGGAACAGAGAACTCGTTCGGCGCAGTCCCAAACTGGCGCATCGTCTGCTGCAGATCTACCTGCGCGCGGGGGACTATGGGAAGTTCGACGCCCTGTGCGCCGAACTCGATTTTTCGGAGAACTGGCAATTGGCCGGCCCGCATTCCCTGTGGGCGGACCGCCACGTGAAGGAGGCGCTCGAATTGGCCAGAGACGGGAAGGCGCTTGAGGCCTATGAGCGGCTGCTTGCGTTGAAGCAGGTTCCGCGGCGGCTCGGCGACTTCGACTACGACGGCGATCAGGACGAGCGGCGCCTGTATCACCTGGGGTGTCTCTGCGAAAGACTGGGCCGGGACGCCGAAGCGCGCGAATGGTGGGAGCGGGCCGCGGCGGTGCCGCACGTCTGCGCCTGGGAACCCGCCTACTGGTTCAAGGCGTGGCGGGCGCGCTATTTCCAGGCGCTTGCGCTCCGCAAACTCGGGCGCGAGGCGCAGGCGCAGGCCCTGATCGACGCCATGGAACTGCTCGCGGCCAACCCGCAGTTGTCGGCCAACGGCCGCAAGGCCGTCCTGGAACTGGTCGAGCGCGCGCGCTTCGCGCCCGAGGAGGAAAAGGATCCGCAGGGCGCCGCCGTGGAAGTGGCCACGAAGGCGGAATTGTGAGCGGAGATTCGGGCTGTCTCGCTCCGTTTTCTGCCCGCTAAAGGTCGCGAAAGAAGCGCGAAAAGGGGGCGAGAGGCCTGCAGGAAAGCAGCAACTTTGAACTGTTCGCGCCGCTTTCGCGACCTCTCGCGGGCAGGTCCTCCTCGCCGCGGCGCGAAATTGCCCCTTGACAAAACACCCCCCATCGTGATAAATTGCAAAATGAAAAAGAGAGGCGAGTCCGGTCGGGATACATGGAATGAGGAGGACGGGCGATGACGGCAGCGATTGAGGAAGAGAAGGACGCGAAGTTCACGGGCAGCGAGACGGAAGGCGGCATCACGAGCAGCTATGCGATCGAGGACGGGGTGAAGCTGAAGGTGGCGTACTCCTTCTTCGGCTCCATCTACGACGAGGACGAGCGGGCGATGATCGAGAAGGCGCTCGGCCAGGACACGCTCACGATGGGGCCGCTCACCACCGAATTCCAGGACGCGTTCGCGAAGAAGCACGGCGTCAAACACGCGTTCGCCTGCTCCAACTGCACCACGGGCATGCACTTGGCCATGCAGGTGATGGGCGTGCGCGAGGGCGACGAGGTGATCGTCACCCCGAACACGTTCATTGCCACCAGCCTCGTTGTCCTGAAGCAGAAGGCGATCCCGGTCTATGCGGACATCGACCCGCGCACCTTCAACATCGACCCGAAGCAGATCGCGAAGAAGATCACGCCGAAAACGAAGGCGATCAGCGTCGTGCACTACGGCGGGCAGATGTGCGACATGGACCCCATCATGGACCTGGCGAGGAAGCACGGGTTGCTCGTACTCGAAGACTGCGCCCACGCGCACAACGCCGCCTACAAGGGCCGCAAGGCCGGTTCGGTCGGCGACATCGGCGCCTTCAGCTTTCACTCGCTGAAGAACATGACCACCTGCGGCGAGGGCGGCATGCTCACCACGAACCGCGACGAGTGGACGAAGAAGATCGAAATGCTGCGCTGTATGAACCTGACGCACTGGGACCCCGCCCGGAAGGCCTGGGCCTGGGGCGGGATGTCGATCGAGAAGACCGACCCGGTGCAGTACTGGATCCCGTCGCACTTCGACATCGACGACGTCGACGGGGAGTGGGGGAACAACTACCGCATGAACGAGGTGCAGGCCGGCGTCGGCCTGGCGCAGCTGCGCAAGCTCGATAGGCTCAGCGAGAAACGGCGCGAGATCGGGCGCAAGATCACCGAAGGGATCAGCGGCATCAAGGGCATCACGCCGGTCTACGAAGACCCGAACGGCGAGCATGTCTATCACCTCTACACCCTCTGCGTGGAGGAGGAAGAGCTGGGGGCGGGGCGCGACGAGTTCCTGTTGACCCTGTACCGCGATTTCGGCGTGCAGGGCATTCTGCACTACCAGCCGACGTACCACTTCACCGGCCTGCGCAAGCTCGGGCGGTACGCCGACAACGAGTGCCCGATCGCCGAGAAGTTCTTCTACAAGCGCGAACTGAACCTGCCCATGCACCCGCGGCTGACCGACGCCGACATCGAGACGATGTGCGCCGGCATTCGGGGCGCCGCCGAGAAGGTCAGGCGGTAGAACGCCTGGAAGAATGGAAGAATGGAAGAGAAGAATGGAAGAGTGGAGGAGTGGAAGGGTGGATGGGTGGAAGAGTGGATGGGTGGAAGAGTGGATGGGTGGAAGAGTGGATGGGTGGAAGAGTGGAAGGGAGCGTCGGCGCTGAAACGCCTGTTTGTTTCATTTTCTGGAAATACTCCATAAATAGACCTTGATTATCTCGCCGCGGAATGCTAGACAAATGATCTCGGGAGAACGCGGCTCATCCGGCCTCAGAGGCCGGATGAGCCCGCCATCCTTCCTGATAGCTTACGGTGACGGGCGAGGCTGAGCCGAGCCGGAGGCGTGTTCGGTTTCGGGTCGGGATCCGGGACCCGGAGGTGATGGAACCCGTGGAAAGGTGGACGGCCTATGGGCAACCCCATCCTTCCAGCCTTCCACTCTTCCATTCTTCCGTTCATGTGTGCGATTCAGTCTTGGAGGAGGAACAGGCTATGTCAAAGACCGTACGCTGGGGAGTGATCGGGGCGGGGGGCATTGCGGACCGGCGGACGATACCGGAAGGGATCGTACCGGCGCGCAACGCGGAGCTGGCCCTGCTGATGGACGCGAACGTCTCGGTGAAGGCGGCGCTGGAGGAGAAGTACAAGGTGCCGTTTGTGGGGACGGTTGACGACCTGCTTGCCGGCGACGTAGACGCGGTGTACATTGCCACGCCCACGTTCCTGCACGAGGAGCAGGCGACGGCGGCGGCGGCGGCGGGCAAACACGTTCTGTGCGAGAAGCCGCTGGCCCGCGACTCGGCCTCGGCGCGGCGTATCCTTGCCGCCTGCCGGCAGGCGGGCGTGAAGGTCTCCATCGGGTACATGATGCGGTTCAACGGTTACCACCGGAAGTTCAAGCAGATGCTGGACGCGGGCGAGGTCGGCACGCCGGTGATGGGCCGCGCGCAGCTCACGTGCTGGTTCCCGGCCATGGCGGGGAACTGGCGCCAGATTCGGGAGAAGGGCGGCGGCGGCGCGATGGCGGACATGGCGACGCACTGCTTCGATCTGCTTGAGATGTTCTTCGGGCGGGCGCAGGAGGTCTGCGCCATGACCGGGACGCGGGTGCACCGGTATGAGGACCCGTCCGTAGAGGACACCGCCGTGGTCATGCTGCGCTTCGCGAACGGCGCGGTCGGGTTGGTCGACGCGCACTTCAACATCCCCGACGAATCGAGCGAGTACGTGCTCGAACTGTACGGCTCGAAGGGCTGCATCAAGGCGGCGTTCACCGTATGCCAGAACAGCGGCGGCAGCGTGCGCGCGTGCCTGCTGAAACAGACGGGCGGCTACGACGCGCAGCAGGCGAGCAACACCGCCGGCTACGAGGAGCTGAAGCTTGACGGCCTTGCGAATATCTATCAATCTGAAATTGAAGCCTTCTCGCAGGCCGTCCTCGACGATACCGAGCCGCCCGTTGCCGCCGAGGACGGGCTCTGGGGCCTGAACGTGCTCGAGGCGGCCTACGAATCCGCACGGACCGGGAAGGTGGTTAAGCTGAAGGGGTGACGCCAGCCGTTCCGATTATGTCGATGCTCACATTTGTGGCGAGCCCCGCAAGGGGCGTTCGTTCGGCCCACTGTGCGCACGGACAGCCCTCACGGGCTTGACTACGAACGGATGTCGCCACAAACCGAGCGGGTTGGGGTTTCTGTTTGTCACACAGGAGGATACGCGCATGGCGATGAATCTGGTGAGTACGATGAAGGGGTCTCTGGTGCAGGACTTCTTCCCGAAAGGGTGGGACCTGGCGAAATTCGACCGCATCTGCAGCCGGCCGCCGTCGGCGGCCCGCAAGCGGGAGACGTGGTGGAACCGCCGGTTCAAGCCGGTCCGGTGCGGGACGCTGGGCGATTTCGACACGATGATGGGCCACGAGATCGCGCTGCAGATCAAGACGGCGCGCGAGGCCGGGCGCCGGATCGCGTTCATTCTGCCGGTCGGTCCGATGGGCATGTACCGCTGGGCGGTCTACTTCCTGCGTGCGTGGAACATGCCCTGCGATCATGTCTCCGGGTTCAACATGGACGAATGGTCCGACCGGACGGGCGCGACGCTGCCGGCGCGGGACCCCGGCGCGTTCCAGAACGCCATGGAGCAGGCCTTCTACGGCCCGCTCGGCCGGCTCACGGTGCCGAAAGGCCAGCGCAATTTCGCCACGAAACAGAACCTGCCGACCTACCCCGAAAAGATCGCGGCGCTGCGCCAGGCCGGCGCGCGTCTGGTGACGGTCTTCGGGGTCGGGCGCGTCTGTCACATCGCCTTTTGGGAGCCGCATTTCGCGGCCGAATTCCGTTCGACGGAGCAGTGGAAGAAGCAGACGCACCGGCTCGGCGCGAAGTTGCATCCGCTCACCATCGAGCAGAATGCCATCACGAGCTTCAAGAGCCGGACGACGCTCGTGCCGGCCTACGCCAACACGATCGGGCCCGGCCTGTTCCTGCAGTCGGACTACATCATCGGCGGCTGCGACGGCACGCTGGGCCGCGGCATGATGTGGCAGGGCCTGTCGTTCTGGCTGACCCTGCATCACGACCCGTCCCCCTGGATTCCGTCGACGTTCATGCCGACGTTGCCCGGCCGGCTCTTTTACCTGAAAGAGCTCGAAGGGCCACTGGAGGCGGAGTGTAATTGAGATTCGAGATCTGAAATGGGAAACTGAGGCCCTGTCGAAGATGGGCCGCGGCCGGCACGGAGGCCGGCCCTCCTTTGGGACGAGGTGCTGGATTCTGTGATTTTGGAGGGCGCGGCTCCGTCCGCGCCGGGGTTGTCGACAAGGTTCTCGACAGAGTTCTCGACAAGGTCTTGGTGACGGGGATGTAGTATGAAGATTCTGGCCGTTGGCGCACATCCGGACGACATCGAGTTCGGCTGTGCCGGGACGCTGGCGCGGCTGCGCGAGCGGGGCCACGAGGTGGACCTGATGACCGTCTGCAACGGGAGTTGCGGCTCGGCGGTGACGGGCCCGGACGAGACGGTGGCGATCCGCTCGGCTGAAGCCGCGAAGGCCGCGGCGCTGTTGGGCGGCAGGTACTACTGCGCGGGGGTGCCGGACCTGGAAGCGGTCTTCGACAACGCGCAGCGGCGCAAGACGGTGGAGATTTTCCGCATGGTTCAGCCGCAGCTCGTGTTCACGCACAGCCCGAGCGACTACATGCTCGACCACGAGATGACGAGCCTGCTGGCGCGCGACGCGACGTTCACGGCCACGCTGGGCAACTACCCGACGTACGCGGAGCGGCCGGCCCCGAAGCTGAAGCACATTCCGCACGTGTACTACTGGGCGCCGATGGAGGGGCTCGACATCTTCGGCGCGCCCGTGGCGGCGGACCTGGTGATCGACATCAGCGCGGCGTTGGAGAAGAAGATCGAGATGCTGTGCTGCCACGAATCGCAGCGCGACTGGCTCCGCGCGCAGCACGGGATGGACGAGTACGTCGAGTATCTCAAGCGGGAGTCGGCCCGCATCGGCGCTTTGCGCGGCTTCGCCTACGGCGAAGCGTTCCGGCAGCATCTCGGCCACGCCTACCCGCGGAATGATGTTCTGGGAGAGTTGTTGGGGTGAGGATCCGCGATCAAGAAAGGTGCATCACCGGTCTTAATCGCACTCGTAATCGCGAATCCAGGGGCGGAGGGGGCGGCGATCAGGCGTCAACCGGACATCAGGACGTGCCCTCACCGGCTTGGCGTCGGCATCTTCCCCTCGATTTCCTCCAGCAGCCGTCGGGCAGGCTCAAAATCGGGATGGGCGGCCGTGAGGTGCCGGAGGTGCATGGCGGCCTGTGCCCATTCACGGCGGTCGGCGAGCGACTTGGCGAGATTGTAGCGTGCTTCGAACAGCGCCGGCTGGATCGCGAGTGCGTGCGAGAAGTGGCGCACGGCGTCGGCGTGGCGGCCCTGCTGCGTGTAGATGAAGCCGAGGTTGTTGTGCGCATTGGCGTGGCGCGGATCCTGGCGGATCGCGCGCAGGCACAGCGTGAGCCCGTCGTTCGCTCTTCCGAGCTGGGCGAGCGCGAGCCCGAGATTCGAGAGGGCGTGCACGTTGTCGGGCTTGAGTTCGAGGACCCTGGCATAGTGGGCGGCGGCCGTTTCGAGCCGGCCCTGCTGCGCGAGGAGGGTGGCCATGTTGTTGAGCGCCTCGACGTCGTCGGCGCGCAGCTCGATCGCGCGCCGGTACTCGTGCAAGGCCGCGTCGACCGCGCCGCGCCGGGCGAGTGTGACGCCGAGACAGACGTGCGGCCGCGCTTTCCCGGGTGACTTGCGAATGACATCCCGCCACAGCGTCTCCTCGTCGCGCCAGACCGTGTTGCGGCGGTGGGTGGCCGTGCCGAGCACGGCGGCCAGCAGCACGACGGCGGCCAGCAGGACCCGGCGCGGGAGCGCCGGATGGCGTTGCGCCGGGATCAGGCGTGCGGTCGCCGTGAGCCCCGCCGCCGCGGCCATGGCGAAGCCGGCCATCGGCAGGTAGAGCCGGTGCTCGGCGATGACGTCGCGGATGGGCACGACGCTGGATTCCACGGCGAGCGCCACGAAGAAGAACACCATGCCGAAGGCGGCCATGCGGTGCGGCCGGAACAGGCGCCATGCCCCCGTGAGAATCAGGCCCAATACGGCCACGGAGGCGAGCACGCGCGGGTCGAACGGCGTGGCGATGCATGGATAGTCATAATCGAGGTTCTGGCTCACGGGCAGGACAAGCAGGCGCAGATACGTCACCAGCACACGGAACTGGGTGAGCAGGTAGATCCCGCGCGGAATGGCATCGGTCTCCGACACGAGTGCGTCGACGGGGCTCCCGCGCGTCAACCAGACGGCGGGCACGATGAGTGCCACGGCAAAGAACGCGGCGAGCAGCAGCCAGCGGGCGATTTTGCGCGGGGATTCGGGCGGGCGAAAAAAGAGGTCGAGCAACAGGAGCGCGACCGGCAGTGTGACGGCGATCTCCTTGGTGAACATCGCCGCGATGGCCGCGCCGAGCGAGGCGGCGTTCAGGATGCGGCGCGCCGGGTGCGACGCCCGACCAAGCAGGGCTTGCGCATAACACAGGAGCGCAAGCAGGTAGAAGAAGGCGGCCAGGGACGTGGCGCGCTGGATGATGTAGGTTACCGCCTGGGTCTGGACGGGATGGCAGGTGAACAGCAGACCTGCCGCGAGCGGCAGGATTGCGTCCAGCCCGCCGCCTCCTGCGGGGCCATCGCGAGGGCGGTGCGGCCGGGGCCCGCCGCCCGTCCGCGCAGCGGCAAGGCGAGTGGCGAGCATCCAGACAAGCAGGCCGTTGAGAAGGTGGACGGCGATATTGAACAGGTGATAGCCGCGCACGCGCAAGCCGGCGCAGCGGCAGTTCAGGGCGAGGGTCCAGTAGGTGAGGAAACGGGTTGGGCTCTGTTGCCAGATGGCGCGCAGGTCCCAGGGATTACGCACGGCGTGGTTTTCGGTGATCCGGCGATGATCGTCGAAATGGAAGGAGGCCTGCAGCGTATTGGCGTAGCACAGGGCCCCGGCCAGCACGACGAGCACAGGGTGCAGGCAGCCCCATGTGCGGATGGGTCCGGCGCCGGTATCGGGCGGCGTGGTCATGATCGCGGTCAGGCCGGGCCCCGCGCGATGCGGGTTCATTTCCCGGATGACGCCGTCCGCGGCGCGGACGGCCGCGGACGGCATACTCCGGGCTATTGGGCTTCCGCTTCCGCCTCCGGTTCGTCCTCGGTATCGGGTTCCGGATCGGGTGTCGGTTCGGCCTTGGGTTCGGCCTTAGACTCGGCTTTGGGTTCAGCTTTGGGCTTGGCCGGGGCCGCCTCGGTGCCAGCCGGCTTCGCCTTCGGTTCGGGCGCCTTGTCGGCAGGCGGTTCGGCGGGCTTGTCTTCGTCCGCCTTGTCCACCGCGGCATCCTCGGGTTGGTCCGCTGCTTTCTCCTGCTCCTCGACCGGCCTGTCGGCCGCGGCCGCGTGGGCGTGGCCTTGGTGGGCCTCTTCGTCCTCGGCGTCTTCCGCCGCCTGTTCAGCTTTCTTCTGCTTGGGGCGAGGCGCCTCATCCTCGTCCTCATCCTCGTCCTTGTCCTTCTCGTCTTCCTTGTCCTTGAGCAGGTCTTTCCGTTCGAGGAGCATGTTCTTCACTTTGTATTCTTCGAGGAGGTAGACCCATTTGGAGAGCTTCTCGTTCAGCGTCCGGGTCTCCTTCGCGAGCTTCTCCTGCTTCTCCTTCTCTTCCTCGATCTTCTTCTTGCGCTCGTCTTCCTTCTTCTTCGCCTCCGCTTCCTCTGTCTGTTTCTTTGCGGCGAGCTCTTCCTCGGTCAGTTCCTTCTCGGGCTTCTCTTCCTTCTGTTCTTCGGCGGGTTCGGGTTCGTCCTCGATTTTGATCTCGGGCGCTTCGTAGGCGACGGCGACGCGCGCATAGTATTTACCGCCGTCTTCGGGCGCCTGGCCGCCGATTGTGACGGTGAAGGTGCGGCCGTCCTTGGTTTTGGCCGCGTAGACGACGGGGTTGTCGAGCCCGGTCTTGGCGTCGGGCAGGGCGGGGTCGGCCACGTCGGCGAACTTGAGGTAGCTGAGCGCGCCGGAGAGGGTACCGACTTCCGTGGCGTTCATCTCCTTGTCTTTCGGCAGCGTGGCGAAAGCGAGCGGCCGGCTCTCGCTTTCGCGCGTGAGCGTGATGGGTTCGCGGTTGGTGCCGCCGGTGACGCTGAGCGCGGTGATATCCCATTTGCCGACGTTGATGAACTCGGAGTCGAGCCAATCGGTGGCTTTCTCGATCGTGGCATCGGCGAGCGACTCGGCGATGAGCGCGACGTTGCCGTTCTGCGCGCGCACGTAGCGGCCTTTGGACCCGTAGGAGTCCCAGCCGCGCGTCTCGGAGCCCCGCTTGACTTTCGGGACGTACTCCTTGCCGACGAGCAGCGAGCCGATCTCCTTGCCGTCTGCCCCGAGCAGGACGACGAGGTGCCCGATCTTGTCGCCGGCGCCCGTCTTCTCTTCGCCGTCGGCGGGGGGTTGCGCGTCGAGCGGCGATTCCAGCTTGAGCTCGCCGAGCTGTTCGTCTTTGGCCGGCACGGACTGGCCGGGCTTGATATCGGCCAGTTCGCGGAGGAGGTCGGCCACCTTGTCGAAGTTGGCGGGATAGTTGAACCGATTCTCGACGATCCAGGCGCCTTCGGCTTTGGCGACGGTGACGGTCGTTTCGGACGAATAGAAGACCATCTTCGCCACGTCGTTGACGGGCAGGTCGGCCAGGATCTTCACCCGCTGCGGGTTCTTCTGCTTGTCTTTCTGCCGGGTCTGGATCACGGCGAGTCCCGCCAGGACCGCGGCGGCGATGACGAGGATGACAAGGTTCTTTGCTTTCACGGTGGTTCTACCTCCTCACTTCTTGGCGCGGTGACGCCTGAAGAACGCGAAGCCCAGGCCGCCGACCGCGACGAGCGCGGGCATGAGCCCGCAGTTAATGATCTTGAGCTTGAAGCCCAGCCATTCGATATCCTTGCGCAGCTCTTTGCGGACGTCTTTGAGCTCGACGCTGATCCGGGTCTCCTCCTCACGGAACCGCTCGATCTCGCGTTTCTGCTCGGCGCTCCAGATGAAGCGCTGGTCTTCCTTGTCCTTCTTGCCCTCGAGTTCGCGCAGCTTCTCGCGCGTGCGATCCAGTTTCTTCTGGAGGGCGTTTTCCTTTTCGCGCCACTTGGTCTGCGCCTCCCGCTGCAAGGCGACGACTTTTTCGAACGGGCGGTTGAACCGGCCGCGCGAGCGGATCGTGACGAGGTCCTGGCTTCCGGCGAGCAGTTCGAGCGCATTGAGGAAGAAGTTCATGTTGTCGTTGGACCGCTGGCGGGCGCGCAGGCCCCAGAAGCTGACTTCCTCGACGCACCAGCGCTCGTGCAGCATATCGACATCGCCGACGAGGATCACCGTGCTGGGCGCGGTGCTTTCCGCAAGGCCCTTCTCCTCGGGCTCCTTCGGTTTGTCGGTCTCGTCCTTCTTGTCTTTATCCGCGTCCTCGTCATCCTCGTCTTCGTTCTTGGGTTTGCCGTCCGGGAAGGCGGTCTTGAACTTGCCGTGCAGTTTGACGGCGAGGTTCAGCTTCTTGAGGCCGGGCTCGAAGTTGCTGAGCAGTCCTTCCGGGTTCATCTGCAGGGTCATGGTATGCAGTTGGGCGGAGTCCTCGGAGGTGCTGACGAGCGGGGTGACGGCGAGCCCTTTGGCCCCGTCGCCCGCGAAGGTCGCGGCGAAGGGGAGCATGAGGGTGTCCAGCCCGGTGGTGACCACTTCGTCCGGATTCATGTGTTTGCGGGTCAGGCTCAGCCAGGCGGGGTTCTGGATCACATTGCCGTCCTGGCTGCCGACGCGGGTCATGGCGGTCAGGTCGCCGACGACCATGCCGCTCTCCTGGCTGATGCCCCAGGCTTCGAGCAGGCGGTTGAGCTCGGAGGTGCGGTTCGGCATGCCGGGCATCCCCATTTCCGGGTTTTCGGGGGTACCCGGATCGACGATACAGAGCGGGTCGAGGAAGACGAGCAGGCGGCCGCCGCCGAGCAGGTACTGATCGATGGCGTAGAGGGTCTTGGCGCCGAGTTTCTTGGGGTGCACGAGCACGAGCGCGTCGAGCTCGGCGTCGATGCTGTCGCTGCTCGTGGGCACTTCCTCGATACTGTAGTCCTGTTCGAGTTCCGAGAAGAGCAGCCAAGGCGGCTGCGGCTGCGGGCGGGGCTGGCCCGGCATGGCGAACGGAAGCGCGTCCTCACCGAGGACGGGCAGCGAACTGAGCACGCCGATCTTCGGTTTCTTCGGGTGGGCGACGGTGTAGATGAGCCGAGTGATGTTGTACTCCAGCAGCTCTTCGGCGCCGGGCTCCAGCCAGGGGATCGTGGCCACCTGGTCGCCCGCGACGGCGGCCAGCCCCATGTAGAACTTGGGCGAGCCGATGGTGGGCAGCCGCTGGCTGGTGAGTCCGAACCGGTTCGCGTCGTCCTCGGCGTCGGAATCGGGTCTCGGGTCGTACTTTTCCACGACGAGCAGCCCGCCGCCGTACACTTCGTATTCCTTGAGCAGATCGCTGACGCGCTGGGCGAAGTTCTTCAAGGGCACCGGCATGGCCGTGATGTTGCTGCTGTAGAAGAACTTGAGCCGGATCTCCTGGTCGAGCTGTTTGAGGATGCGGCGCGTCCCGTCGCCGACGGTGTAGAGTTTCTCGTCCGTCAGGTCGTACCGCAGCCGCAGCCCGCCGGCGAGCATGTTGACGGCGATGGCGATGGCGAACACGGCGGCCAGCGCCAGCAGGCTGCCGCCTGTTTTCCAGATGGTTTGTCCGCGTATTCTCATGGCGGTGGCCTCCTGTCGGTATCAGAGCGATTTCCGGTTTTCGAGGATAAGATGCGTGCCGAACAGCATGAAGGTGATGACGCTAGCGAAATAGACGAAGTCGCGTATGTCGAGCACGCCGCGTTGGATAGACTCGTAGTGCGGCATGAAGCTGAACCCGGCGACGACTTTCATGATGAGGGGGGCGAGCTTGCTGAGCGGCTCGGTGATCATGGGCCAGCCGGCGAAGAGCATGAGCATGCTGATCACGACGGCGACGATGAACCCGATGACCTGGTTTCGGGTCATGGCGGAGGTCAGCATCCCGACGGCGAGATAGGCGCCGGCCATCAGGAAGGAGCCCATATAGCTTCCGATGATGACGCCGCCGTCGGGCGCGCCGAGGTAATAGGTGGTGCCGACGATCGGCAGGGTCAGCAGCAGGGCCATCCCCATGAACAGCCAGGCGGCGAGGAACTTGCCGGCGATCGCCTGGATGGAGGTGACGGGCATGGTCAGCAGCAGTTCGATGGTGCCGGCGCGCTTCTCTTCCGCCCAGAGCCGCATCGTGGCCGCCGGCGCGAGAACCAGGTACAGCCACGGGTGCCAGCGGAAGAACCAGCGCAGGTCCGCTTCGCCCCGTTCGTAGAACCGGTCCACGAGGAACGTGAAGAACCCGTTCAGCAGCAGGAAGACAATCATGAACACGTAGGCGACGGGCGAGTTGAAATACGACGCCAATTCGCGTTTGACAACGGTCCAGGTGTTGCGGAATCGTTCCATGGTCAGTTCTCCTCCCCGGCGGCGGGCGCCGTCTTGGCGGCCTGCTTCGCATCCGTCTCGGGCGCGGCATCCGGCGCGCGGCCGGTTCCGTTCCCGGTCGTCAGCTTGCGGAACACGTCATCCAGGCGGCCGTCGAGCACACGCAGCCCGGTCGGCTGCCAGGATTGCTGGTGAATGAGAGCGGTCACCTCCCGCAGGAGATTCGCGCGGTCGGCCGGGAACAGGCTGTAGCGCGCGCCGCTGACTTCCACGCGGGCGACCGAGCCGAGCTGCTTGAGCGCGGCCAGGGCGTTCTTGTCGGCATCCGGCAGGACGAGTTCGACGACGCCGTACGATTCGCTCATGGCGCGCAACTCGGCGGGCGCGCAGTTAGCGACGATCGCGCCCCGGCTGATGATGATGGCCCGGGAACAGACCGCGTCCACTTCCTCCAGGATATGCGTGGAGATGACAATGACCTTCTCGGCCGCCATCTCCCGGATCAGGTTGCGCACGGCGAACTTCTGGTTCGGGTCCAGCCCGTCGGTCGGCTCGTCCATGATCAGGACCGGCGGGTCGTGCAGGATCGCCTGCGCGAAGCAGACCCGCTGGTTATACCCCTTGGAGAGCGTGTCCACCGACTGGTACCGGACGCCGGCGAGATGGTACTTTTCGACCACCTCGTCCACGCGCCTGTTGCGCGCCTTGCCGTGGAACCCGCGCAGTTCGGCGGCGAACCGGAGGAAGTTGGTGACGGTCATGTCGCCGTAGGTCGGCGCGTTTTCCGGCAGGTAGCCGATCTGCTTCTTGGCGAGGATCGTCTGATCGAGGATGTCGTAGCCGTTGATGACGGCCGTCCCGGCGCTGGGCGGGAGGAAGCCGGTGATCATCCGCATCGTGGTCGTCTTCCCCGCGCCGTTCGGGCCGAGGAAGCCGAGCACCTCGCCGCGCGCGACGGAGAACGAGACTCCGTCGACCGCGCGCAGCGGCCCGAACGTCTTCACGAGGTTCTTCACTTCCAGCATGACCATACTCCTTTCCGCTAGAAGCCGTTAGTCCGGGGGACGCCGACGGGACACTCTGTACAACCCACCCCGTACGGGCAGCCCTTTCGGCGGACCGTTCCTGTGTCCTTGACGGCCGTATCACACGTCAGCAAGTGGAGGATTTGGAGACGGGAAATATACCCAAATCGGCGAGAGCGACGCAACCATAAAATGCCTGTTGATGCGGGCCCCCTCCGGAAGACGACCGCCGGGCACAAAGATCCGCGCCGCGGCGGCGCCGGATATAACGAGGTGGAAACTTTGTCGTAAGCTTTGTCGTAGGCTTTGTCGATCCCGCCGCTGCGGCGGGGTTCTCGAGTGAGTTCTCGAGCAAGTTCTCGAGTAAGTTCTCGAGCAAGTATCAGGCTAGACGGTATAGGCGTGGATGAGCAGGGCCATGAGGATGCCCATGATCATGCCGAGGAAGACCTCCAGGCGGGTGTGCCCGAACAGTTCGACGAGCTTGCTCTGGTCCGGCCAGCGGTGCTCGCGGACGAGACTGTCCATCATCTGGTTCAGGATCCTGGCCTGGACGCCCGCGGAGCGGCGTACGGTCTGGGCGTCGAACATGACGACGATGGCGAAGGTGCCGGCCACGGCGAACAGGGTGCTGTCGAACCCCTGCCGCAGGCCGACGGCCGTGGCCAGGGCTCCGACCGCGGCGGAGTGCGCGCTGGGCATCCCACCCAGCTTCACGAGGTAGTGAAAATCGATTCGGCCGGTTCGGACCAGATGGCCGAGCACCTTCGCCGACTGGGCGAGCAGCCAGGCGAGAAAGGTGGTCCATACCGCCGTGTTCCGCAGCCAGCTCCACTGAGGCCATTGCATGGCGCCCTCCCTCCCCCTGCCCGACCGGCGGCGGCGCTCTTCGGCTTCCGCCGCCGGTCAGTACGCGTTCTTTCTTGCGAACAGCGTTCGGACCATGATCTTGAAATCGAGCGACAGCGACCAGTTCTCGAGGTAGTACAAATCGTGCTTGATGCGTTCCTGGATACTCGTATTCCCGCGCAGGCCGTTGACCTGCGCCCAGCCCGTGATACCCGGCTTGGAGACATGCCGCCACATATAGCGCGAGATATCTTCCTTGAATTGCTCCACGAAGTGCGGCCGCTCGGGGCGTGGGCCGACGAGGCTCATCTCGCCTTTCAGGACATTCCAGAGCTGCGGCAGTTCGTCGAGGTTCGTGCGCCGGAGGAAGGCGCCGATTCGGGTTCGCCGAGGATCGTCCTCGGTGGCCCAGACGGGGCCGGTCTCCACTTCGGCGTCCGTCCGCATGGTACGCAGCTTGTAGATGGTGAACGGCTCGCCACTGCGTCCGCACCGTTCCTGGCGGTAGAAGACAGGGCCCGGCGAGGTCTTCTTGATCAGAAGCGCGCAGATGCCGATGACCGGTGCCGCGAGAATGAGCCCGAGCAGCGCACCCAGGACGTCTTCGGCCCGCTTGAGGCACTGGTTGGCGAACGCGTCGAGCGGGTAGGCCTGCATGCCGAGCAGCGGGATGCCGTTGATGAACTGGATGTCCATGGAACTGGTCATCACGCGGAACAGGTCCGGCACGAGCGAGAACGTGACGAGATTGCGCTCGCACAACATGATGATTTTGACCATCTCCTGGTGGCTGAGGCCGCTGTCGGCCACGACGATCCGCTCCACACGCTCCTCCTGCAGCAGCCTGGGCAGATCCTCCATCGACCCGCGGATCAGCGCTTTGGGCACGGCGGCGTCCTGCCTGAGCGGGTCCGTCTGCAGAAACCCGACCACCTCGGCCCTGAGCCTGGGCTCGTTTTGAAGCGCTTTCATCAGGCTCTCGCCAACGGAGTCGGCGCCGACCACCAGCACGCGCGAGGCGACGGGCGAGTTGCGCGCCTGGCGCAGTTCCCAGCGGAACAGCGCGTAGCGTTCGAGCAGGAGCAGGATCGTGACCGTTGCGACGGAAAGCAGGACGACCGGGGTCGAAACGGGCGCCCGGTTCTTGAGCGCAAAGGCGAGGGAGGCGGCAATCAGGAAGCCGAGCCCGGTCGCGCGGAACAGGCGCGGGATCTTGTCGCCGAACGTCCCCGTCTGCGGCCTGGCGTACAGCCCGAATGTCTTGAATATCCAGAGGAACAGCAGCGTGGCGATAATGGCGCCGCCGAGGTAGACGTGCTGCGGCGGCGGCCCTTCGATCAGCGGGAACCGCTCGCGCACCCAGGCCAGCCGGTCATGCAGCGTGCGGACGAACCCCGTGCCGAACCGCAGCCAGGTGGCCAGCAGAATGCCCGTGAAGACGGCCGCCGCGTCGAACAGCGCCGCCAGTGCGCTGGCGGCTACGCTGAGACGATCGCGCCTGTGCATGCCGACATGATACACCAACATGCCGCGGATACAAGGGGGCAGAATGGTTGATGGTCGATGGTTCATGGTCAATGGCCGATGTCAGTGTCTGAACTGCTGCAATAGCCAAACGGTGATGGCCTTTTGGCGCGTCTTGTGCTACACTGCTGCCGCTTCGTAGCCGGGGATAAGGGGCGAACCATGCCGAATGTACTGGTAGTGGACGACGAACTGATCCTGCGCAAGACGCTGTCGCGCATGCTCGACCACGGCGGATACGGGTCCGACGTGGCCGAGGACGTGGAACAGGCGCTGGTGAAACTGGCGGAAGCGGACTTCGACGTGATCATGGCGGACATCAATCTGCCCGGCCAGAGCGGCATCGACCTGCTGCGGCTGATTCAGCAGAGCCATCCGGACATCGCCGTGGTCCTGATCACGGGCGCGCCGTCGATGGCGACGGCGCGCGAGGCGGTCACGGCCGGCGCGTTCGACTACCTCCAGAAGCCCGTCGAGGTGGAAGAGTTTCTCAAGGTCGTGGCGGCGGCGGCGCGGCAGGCCTCGTTGCGCAAGGAGAACCGGCGGCTGGACAGGGAGAACGAGGAGTACCGCCAGCACCTCGAAGAGAAGGTCGAGGCGCAGGTGAAGGAGATCGCGGAGAAGGAGCGCCGGTTGCAGCAGGCGCTGAAGCTGGAGGCGATCGGTACGCTGGCCGCCGGGATCGCGCATGAGATCAACACGCCCGTGCAGTTCATCGTCGGCATTACGACGTTCCTGTTCCGGTCGCTCGCGAGCATGGTCCAACTCATTCATACGTACAGGAAGCTGATGGCGGAGTGCGGGGCGGGCCGCGACGGCGCGCGGATGCTGGCGGAGGCGGATGCCGCCTCCCAGAAGATCGACCTCGAGTTCATCGAGAACGAGATGGACAATGCCACCCAGATGGCCGGCGAAGGCATCGAGCAGATCAAGAAGATCGTCAGCGCCATGCGCGAGTTCTCCCACATGGGCGGCGGCGAGAAGCAGAAGGCCGATCTGAACCGGGCGATCGAGAGTACGGTGACGATCTCGCGCAACGAGTGGAAGCATATTGCGGAAATGGACATCGATCTCGACCCGAAACTGCCTCTTGTGCCCTGTTATCCGCGCGAGATCAAGCAGGTCCTGCTCAACCTGATCGTGAACGCGGCCCACGCGATCGCCGATGAACTCGGCGAGGTGCCCATGCAGAAGGGGCGCATTACCGTTCGGTCCAGGACGGAGGACGGCAGCGCCGTTCTCTCGGTAAGCGACACGGGAACGGGCATCCCGGAACAGGTGCGCGAGAAGATATTCGACCCGTTCTTCACCACCAAGGAAGTCGGCAAGGGAACCGGGCAGGGGCTGTCCATGGCCTATGCGACCGTGGTCCAGCAGCACGGCGGGACGCTGACGTTCGAGACGGAGATGAAGAAGGGCACCACCTTCTTCATCCGGCTGCCCCTGGCCGCAGCGGGCGGAGCCGATGCCGGGTCCGACCCGCAGCCCGGCGGCGCGGCCGGTTCCGTGTAGTGGGCCTGGCGGCGGTTGGGCTCCCGGCGGCACAGGGCGCCGCCGTTTCTACGTTTCCCGCCATTGCGGCAGGAGCTTCTGCACGCCGAGCTTGGCGAGGTAGTCGGAGTCGAGTTTCGGCGCGGCGGGATGATCGCGGCCCAGCGTTTTCTCCTTCTCCAGCACGTTCGCCACGTGCACGGCCGTCAGCGGCGTGACCGTGGCGTTCGGGCAGAGGGACGGCGTGAGGTGGTAGTAGACGGCTTCGGACAGCTCGTCCGGCAGCCCCCAGATGCCGAGCAGATAGCCCCCGATTTGGGCATGGGTCGCCCCCAGCGCTTCCTGCTCGAGCGAGTCGAGCGGCTGTTTCGCCTCGAGGTGCTTCTTGTAGATGCCGGCGTAGGCCTCCTCACGGCCGGCGATCAGCACCGATAGGCCGATTCCGTGCAGCAGGCCGGCCATGATGGAGTCATTGACCGGCTTGGCCTCGTTGGTCAGGGTCTGCATGATCTTGGCGGCGCGTGCGCTGACGCGCACGCTGTGCTGGTAGAGGTCCTCGATCGGAAAGGCGCCTGCCTGGCTCGCGGAAAACGGCACGAGGACTTCCCCCTTGAGGAACATGTCCCGGATCGTCTCAAGGCCGAGCGTGCCCAGCGCGTGGTCCACGTTCTCGATCTTGTGGCGCAGCCCGAAGAAGGCCGAGTTGACGAAGTGCAGCATGACGGCCAGCATGGCCATGTCGCCGCCGACGATTTCTGAGATTGTGTCCGTCGACGTCTCGTCGGCGTTGAGCGCGTCGAACAGCCGCGCCTCGTTCTTCTCGAGGGTCGGCAGCGTGCGCATGTCCAGCACCAGGGTCCGCAGCGGTTCGCAGGGCAGCAGGTCGTGCAGATAGAACACTTGCGCCACCATCGCCTTGAGGACATCGGCGTTGACCGGTTTGGCCAGGTACTGGTGCGTGGCGCCGAGGGAGCGGATGATCATCTCCTTGTTCGAGTAACCGGAGAGGATGAACCGCACCGTACCGGGCCAACGCTTGCGGACTTCTTCGAGCAGATCGCCGCCGTACATCTCGGGCATCAGCATGTCGGCGACGACCAGGTCGTACGGGTGCTTGGCCATCGCGTCCAGGGCCTGGCGGCTGCCGGTCACGAACTCCATTTCCCACTCTCGGTTCATGGTATGGAGCATGTAGCGCAGGCCGTACATCACGCGCGGTTCATCGTCGACAAAGAGAATTTGCTTTTTCGGGCTGGGCATGGCTCCTCCCGTAGAACCTGTCTGTCATCCGGATTATCGATCAAACACGGTATGGTATAGGCGGGCGGGCCAAAGGTCAAAACAAAACGCGGGCGGGACCTGCCGGTACCCGATTTATTCACTTGTGTGTTCGCGCGCCAGGCCATAGAGTTTTTCTGTTGTGCGGGCGGCCGCGGAGGGGGGGGCAGCGCTCACGGTGCATGAGATACCCAGGGTCGTGTTGATCCCGATACGGTTTTTCGGTCTGGACCTGAGTGTCACGAACCACGTGCTGCTGGTCTGGATTGCCGGTTTGCTGACGGTGGCCTTTGCGGTGCTGGCCTGCCGCCGGCGCGGGCCGTTTGCGCGCGGGCTGTGGCAGAGCCTGTTCGAGGTGCTGTTCGACTTCGTGGACCGTCAGATCGTGCGCGAGAGTATCGGCCGGGGCGCGGAGGCGTGGACCCCGTTTGTGCTGACACTGTTCCTTTTCATTCTGGCGGCGAACCTGCTTGGGCTGGTCCCGGCGCCTTCTTTTCAGGCGGCGACCGCGAACATCAATGTGACCGCGGCGCTGGCGGTTCTGGTGTTCGTCACCACACAGGTCATCGACCTCGTGCGCCACGGGCCGGGGGGCTACCTGCGGCGCATTACCCCGCCGGGTGTCCCGTGGTGGGTCAAGCCGCTGCTCATCCCGATCGAGCTGGTCGCGCGGCTGGCGCGCCCGATCTCGTTGGCCATTCGCCTGTTTGCCAACATGATGGCCGGGCATGCCGTGCTGCTGGTGTTTCTGGGCCTGCTGGCCGGCGCGCGGTTCTTCGTTGCGCCGTTTCCGCTTTTAGCCGCTGTGGCCATGGAATGCTTCGAGCTGTTCGTGGCGTTCCTGCAGGCGTTCATTTTTGCCAGTCTTTCCGCGCTGTACTTGCGGGAAGCGCTTGAAGTGAATCCTTGAACGAAGGGGGTGCGGATATGACCGCTGAGGGATTGGCCTGGCTGAGTGCGGGCGTGTGTATGGGGCTGGCCGTGATCGGCACCGCGGTCGGTATCGGGCTGCTGGCCGGCAAGAGCATGGAGGCGATTGCGAGGCAACCCGAGGCGCACGGCCAGATCCAGCGTGCGATGATCCTGGCCATTGCCTTCGTCGAAGCGTTGTGTCTTTATGCGCTGGTGGTCGCTATTGCCCTGGTCCGAAAAGGCTAGTCCGAGCCCGCGCGAGAAGCCCGGGAAACCACGAATGGAGACGAAGGCACACGAACGCTATGGAAGAGGGTCGAATAATCCGCGTGCAGGGGTGTCTATGGGCGGCTCGCCCCTTTTCGGGCGGAGGGCCGCGTGCCGGCGTGCGCGACACGCGCGCCGGCGAACGGGAGCGTGTCCTGTGAGACGAATGGTCTGCCTGCTGTCGGTTCTGCTCTGCGCCGCGGCGGCCGTCTGGGCTGCCGGTGCGCAGGGCGAAGGCGGCGCGGCGGCGCCCGAGGCCGAGACGAACCCGTTGCTGCCCACCGACTGGTCGCTCCAGATCTGGACCGTCCTGACGTTTGTGGCCGTCATGCTCGTCCTGTCGAAATTCGCCTACAAGCCGCTCCGCCGCGTGCTGGCGCAGCGCGAAGCCGCCATTCGAGACAGTCTGGCGCAGGCCGAGAAGGCCCGGGACGACGCGCGCGAGCTGCAAGCCCGCAATGCCGAGCAGCTCGCCGACGCGCGCCGGAAGGCGCGTGAGATGATCGAGGAGGGCCAGGCCTTTTCGCTCCGGATCCGCCGGGAAGCGGAGGCCGAAGCCAAACGCCGCGCGGCCGAGCTGATCGAAGAGGCGCGCAAGGAGGTGGACGAAGAGCTGCGCAGGACGATCGACGATCTGCGCGGGAGTGTGGGCAACATCGCCGTACGGATCGCGCGGCAGATCATCGGGGAGAACCTGGACGAACGGCGGCACGAGGCGCTGGTCGACGAGTTCGTCGAGCGGCTCAAACGGAGCTATGGAAAAGGACCCGGCACAAGTTGAGCACTACGCAGGCGCCCTGCTCGAGCTGGCGCGGGCGACCGGCAGCGTGGACCGGATAGCCGAAGAGGCGCGGGCCGCGCTCGACTTCATCGCCGAGAGCCGCGAGGTCCGGCGCTTTCTCGGCGACGCGGCCGTCACGGACGCGGGCAAGGGCGACGCGCTGCGCCGGCTGCTCGGCGCGCATGTGCATCCGGCGCTGCTGCATTTCCTGCTGATTCTGACGCATGAGGACCGGCTGGCGCTCTTCCCCTCGATCGTGGAGGCCTTTCTGCGCCAGGAATCCGGGTCGGACGAAACGGTCTGGGGCGAACTGTGTGCGGCCCGGCCGCCGCGCGACGAACAACTGCGCGCGATCGAAACGGAACTCAGCCGGCGCCTGGGCCGGCCTGTGCGCCTGCGGGTGCGGACGGACGCCGGCGTGATCGGCGGGGCGCGTGTGCGGGTGGGCGATGTGGTCGTCGACGGCACGATCGACGGACAACTCGACGCGATCCGCGCGCGCCTGCTCGCCTGAGCGGCCCGGCGTCGTGCCGGAAAAACCCCGGTTTTTTTGGTTTTTTGGGCTTGCATCGGTTTTCGAAATACGGGATAGTTGCCCCCGATTACACAGTTATCGGTGTGTGACAACTGTCGAAACAGGGTGACCCGGGGCGGAAGAGAGGAGAGGAGGAGAGGTACATGACGAAGTCGCAGACGCTCGCTTACCTGGCGGAGAAGACGGATTTGTCGAAAGCGCAGGTCGGCAGGGTTCTGGAAGAATTGGCGAGCCTCGCTTACAAGGAGGCCAAGAACGGTTTCACGGTGCCGGGTGTCGGCAAGCTGGTGCTTGTGAATCGGAAGGCGCGGATGGGGCGGAACCCAGCCACGGGCGAAACGATCCAGATCCCGGCGAAGACGGTCGTGAAGTTCCGGATAGCCAAGATCTGCAAAGAATCTGTGCTGTCCGCCTAGACTGGCAACGAGAGTCTCTTTTTGCACCGGCACCTGGCCGCGATGGCAGGTGCCGGTCTTGTTTTCGGGGCCGGAACAGCCCGCGAAAAGCCGCGAAAGCGGCGCGAAAGGGAGAGAGGGAAAGGTTTTTGGGCCGGTGTCTGATGTCTTCGACGCACCCACGCTTGTTGCGGGAATCGAAAGGATTGCCACGCGGCAATGGCGTCAGATGCCGTGCGGAGCCATCGGCCTCGTGGCAATCCTCGATTCCCGCAACGAGCGCCTTCGGATTGGAAGACAAATGCGGAGGCAGCAACTTTGAGTTGTCTGCGCCGTGTGTCGTGCGGGGCGAGGACGTACGACGGTGGCGCAAACAGTTCAAAGTTGCTGCACACTCACCGGCATGAGCATCTGCATTTCGCGCATTTTTCGCGACCTTTCGCGGGCAGAAGAAACGCATCGTGTGCCATGCAGACTATGAACGGTCACGCACAGCCGTTTGACGGGGAGCGGCCGATCGCGCGGCGCCATACCCGCCGGATCCGGCTCGGCGCGGTGGAGATCGGCGGCGGCGCGCCCGTCAGCGTTCAGTCGATGACGAAGACGGACACGCACGACGTTGAGGCGACCGTCGCCCAGATCCGTGAATTGGAGGCGCACGGCTGCCAGATCGTGCGGGTTGCCGTTGCCGATGCCGATGCGGTTGCGGCGCTCGCCCGCATCGGCGAACAAGTCCGCGTGCCGCTGGTGGCCGACATTCACTTCGACCACAAGCTGGCTGTTCAGTCGGTAGCGGCGGGCGTGGCGGGCTTGCGCATCAACCCCGGCAACATCGGCAGCGCGGCAAAGGTGCGCGAGGTGGTGGCGGCGGCGGCGGAACGGCAGGTGCCGATCCGCGTCGGCGTGAACGGCGGCTCGCTGGAGAAGGCGGTGCTCGCGCGGTTCGGCGGCGCCACGGCGGAGGCGCTTGTCGAGAGTGCGCTGGGCCACGTGGCGCTGCTCGAGCGGGCCGGCTACGACCAGATCAAGATCTCCGTGAAGGCCTCCGACGTGGCGCGGACCGTGCGCGCCTACCGCCTGTTGGCCGGCCGCACCGACTACCCGCTGCACCTCGGCGTGACCGAATCCGGCACGCTGCTGCGCGGAACCGTCTATTCCAGCCTGGCCATCGGCATGCTGCTGGCCGAGGGGATCGGCGATACGATTCGCGTCTCGCTGACCGAACCGCCGGCCCGCGAAGTGGAGGTCGCCCAGGAGCTGCTGCGGGCGCTCGGCCTGCGGCCGCCGGGTCCCCGCGTGATTGCGTGCCCGACCTGCGGGCGCGCGCAGATTGACGTCGGGCGACTCGCCCACGAGGTGGAGCGGGAGTTGGAGCGGTACTACCGCGAGCAGCCCGACGCCCATCGGCCTGTTGTCGCGGTGATGGGCTGCGTCGTGAACGGGCCGGGCGAGGCGCGTGAGGCCGATATCGCGGTTGCCGGCGGAAAGGGCCGTGCGGCGCTCTACCTGCGCGGCCGTCACGTGCGGACGGTGCAGGAGGACCAGGTCGTACCCGCGCTCCTGGAGCAGGTGCGCCGCTTTTCTCGCGACCGCCGGGCGAGATAGCGGCATGGCTTTGCCGTTTGCCTTCCGGGCGTCGGCGTGGTACGCTTCGGACTGCCCGGTGCCGGTATGCCGGCGCCGGGGGGGAGAGCGCCTTGCTTCGCTCTCGAAAGGGGGACGCGATGGCCACGCTGCTGCTGTATCCCGGGACGGACCGGGAGACCCACGCGCTGCTGAGCGAAACGGCAGCCACGCGGGTCGGCCGCGCATCCGACAGTGAAATCCGACTGCAAAGCGAGTCGGTTTCCACCCATCATGCGCGGATCGAGCGGAAACCGGACGGCTGGTACGTCGTCGACCTGGGCAGCACGAACGGCACGACACTGAATGACGCGGTCATTTCCATCAGCCGCCTCAATCACGACGACCGGATCGAGTTCGGCGACGTGCCGGCCCGCTTCCTGCTCTCCGAACAGGAGCAGGCGGAACAGGGCGGCGTGGAGCCGATAGCCGTCTCGGTGCAGCCGGATCAGCCGGTGGCCCTCGCCCCGATCCAGCGGGGGGCGATGCTTTGCGCCCGCTGCCAGGCGCCGCTCGGCCCGGGCATGCAGGTCTGCCCGTATTGCGGGGCCCCCGTCTCCGTGTTGCCCGGCTTTCCCATGGACTACGTCCCGCCCGTGCAGCCGGCCGGCCGGGCCGGGCCGGGGATTCTGCCGATCATCGCGCTGCTGGCCGCCCTGACCGTCATCGGGTTCCCGGTGGCGATCGTGCTCGGCCTGATGTCCCTCTCGGCGATCCGGCGGCGGGGCGGCACGATCCGCGACCGAAACATGGCCGGCTGGTCCGTCGGGCTCGGCGTGCTCTGGATGATGGTCCTGCTGGGCACCATCGGCCTGATCCTCAGGCTGCGCCACGCGAAAGAACAGGTTGAGTTCAGCCGCGGCGCCGTCCAGCAGAACGAGGACCGCGTCGTGGCCAGCCTGCGCGGCCTGGCCCGCGCGCAGAAGTTCGCGCGTACGATCGAGTTCGTCGATGGGGACCGGGACGGAAACGGCGAATACCTCGCCCTGCCGCAGCTTGCCGACTGCGGCTCGCATTTCTTCGATTCGGACCTCGCCGACGGCCAAGCGTACGGGTACCGGTTCGCGATGAAGGAGGTCTCGGAGGGCAACTTCGTCGCGACGGCGGAGCCGCTCGTGTACGGCGAGACGGGGGTCCGCGCGTTTTCCATCGACGCCACCGGCCAGGTCCGGGGCAAGGATACGGAGGGCAAACGGCTCAACGAGGTCAGCTACGCGCTGCCCGCCCTGAACAACGAGCGCAACGCGTTCTACGAGATGGACGACGAGATTGCGGACGACGTCATCAATTTCGTCAAGGCGCTCGGCCAGGACGTTGGCGCGCAGGAACGCAAATCGCGCATTCTGGACCGGCTCCGCACGGCCTACGCGCTGACGCGGGTGGGCCAGGAACTGCAGGGCATCACCGCGAGCGTCGACCGCGACCTGTCCGAGTACCGCGCCGAGCGGATCTACGCCGAAGCGCAGCAGGACCTGCGCGAGCAGCGCACGGACGCGGCGCTGGCGAAGCTGAACGAGATCGCCGAGAAGCATGCCGCCTTCTCGAAGATCGCGGAAGTCAAGCGGCAGATCGCCGAGATCGGGAGCGTGATCGCCGAAGAGAACGAACGCAAGGCCAAGGAACTGTTCGACAGCGCCGAACAGCTCGAGCGGGACGGCCGGCGTGAGGAGGCGCACCGCCTCTACCAGAAGATCGAACGGCACTACCCGGGCACCGACGTGGCCAAGCGGATCGTGGACCTGAAACCCGAGCTGCAGCGGCTGCTGCGCGAGAAGAACGCGGAAGAGATCTTCGTGGAGATGATGGAGTTGTCGCCCGAACGCGATTTCCAGACCATCCTCAACCTCTCGGCCCAACTGCGGCGCAACTATCAGGATACGGAACTGTACGGCAAGAACGAGCCGTCGGTGGGCAAAAAGGAACGCAAGGCGCGCGCCGGGAAATGGCGGCAGGAGACGCTGGAGGACATGCGCGCGGGCCGCAGCCGCGGGGCGCTCGCCCGGCTCGAGGCGGCCGCGAAGGAGAGCCCGGACCTCATCTATGACCTGCGCGATGTGTTCGTCAATCTCTACCGAACCGTGGCGCAGAAGCTGGTGGAGGAGCGCGATTCGCGCGAAGCGCTGCGCCTCTATACGGAACTGCAGAAGCTGCTGCAGGGCTCGGAATCGGCGCGCGAGATTCCGCCGGAACTCATCGCGCAGCTTCATAACGACGTGGGGCAGTCGGACTTCGAGAAGGGCGAGTACAGCTCGGCCCGGTGGCACTTGTCGAACGCGGCGTGGCGGTTTGCCGAAGACCCGCCGTTCAACCTGCGCCTGGGCATATCGGAATTGTACATGGGCCAGTACGAACCGGCGCTGGCGGCGCTCACACGCGCCGTGAACAAGGTGCCCGAGATGGACCAGGGCCTGCTGTACCGCGCCTATCTGAACCTGCGCTACGTCTTGTTCCAGGAAGACGTGGTCGCCGAAGCGCTCAGTGTGCCCGGGCCCGGCCCGCAGAGCGCGGGCGATGCCGGCGAGACCGGGGCGGCCGACAGCGCCGGCGGGCAGGGCGGGGCGGACTCCGCTGCGCCGGCGGCCTCGCCCGGAACGGCGGCCGGCGGCGGCGAAGCGCTGGCCGCGTTCGAGCCGCCCGATTACTCGGGCCGCAAGGCCGGCCTCGTGCCGGAGCCGAAGGACGCCGGGACCCGCCTGAAATACAACTACCAGACGAGCAGTCGGCTGTTGCCCGATATTGTCGGCCTGATCCGCCGGCTGCACGACGCGAAGGTGTCGTTCAAGCAGGAAGTGGATAAGGCCCGGGGCAAGGGGCGCGGCGCGGCGGACGACGCGCGCATGCGGCAGTATGTGAAGATCACCGAGTTCCGCAATGAAATCAGCGGGTTCCGCACCGCGACCGTCGACGACGGCGCCGCGCGCCGGCAGTTGATCGAGATGATGCAGGATATGGAGAGAAGGCTCCAGCAGGTGATCGCCGATCTTGCCGCCGCCAAGAAGGTGCGCAAGGAACTGGACGCCGTACTCGTGCGCGTTATCGGGCAGGTCGAGCAGAAACGCCAGCGGCTGAGCGAGGGCGTGCTGTTGCTGGCCAACAACATGCAGCGGGAAATCGATATGCAGAAGAAGGCGTTCGCGCTGGCCGAGACGCTGCTGGGCCAGGTTCAGTTGGAGACACGCAGCGGGCTCGACGTGCCGCGTCTGCTTCGCGATCTGGTGCAGCGCTCGGGCGACCGCCAGCAACTCGACCGGGGTTTGATCTCTCTGCGCAAGTCGATCGAGGCCGAAGTGGATATCGACGACATCTTCCAGGCTGCCGACGGCGGCGCGCGCGTCGGCGCGGCGCTCCCGTAGCCCGCGGTCAGCAGGCCGGAGCGTGCCCGCACACTTCGCGCCGGCGCGGCCGAGGACGACCGCGCTCCTGCGACCCGTCACCCGCGGTTCCGCCTGATTCTATCCAGCGCCGCGCGTCGCGTCGGGCTCTCCTGACCCCCGGGTTACGGGCGCAGCCCGCGCGAGAGGACGGATCATCCTACATTCGGCAGTTCAACTGCTCCGCAGTTGACGATAACAGCCACAAAGCGCTGAACACCAGCCACTTGCGAGCATTCTCCGCCG
>JAFGHX010000437.1 GCA_016929905.1 Kiritimatiellia bacterium | reverse complement strand
GTGGGACCGTGGGACTGTAGGACCGTGGGACCGTGGGACTGTAGGACCGTGGGACCGTGGGACTGTAGGACCGTGGGACCGTGGGACCGTGGGACTGTAGGACCGTGGGACCGTGGGACTGTAGGACCGTGGGACTGGGGGACTGGGGACGGGACGACAGAAGCAGGCAGCCGCGTGCATGGGGCCTTAAGCCCGGAGGGAACAGGATGGAGCGAACCTGGATCGACACACACATCCACGTCAGCGACATCGGCCCTGACGGTGAGCGCCGAGAACGGATGCTCGAGGATCTGCTCGAGGTGCTCGACCGGTGCGATGCCGACTTGCGCTTCGTGATCAGTTGCGATGCGCCGCACCTCAGGGCGATGATCAGCGACCCGGCCAAGATCTTCGAAGGGAACCGGTCGATCCACGAACTCGTGCGTCGAGCGCCCAGTCGGCTCTACGGCAGTTGCACAATCAACCCGCATTTCCTGGATGAGTCGTTGCGGGTCATGGACATCTGTTTCGGCGAATGGGGCTTTATCCAGCTCGGCGAGATGGTCCAGTACATCATGGACTACCGCATGGACAGCGACGCCGTGGAAAAGGTCATGCGCGCGGCGGTTCGGTACGACGTGCCGGTCCAGGTCCATCTCGGCACCTATTGGCATAAGGACTTCAAAGGCTCGGCCGGCGACGGATCGGGACAGATGCAGGATCTGCTCCGAGCGGCGGACCGGGTGCCCGAGGCGAAGATCATTCTGGCCCACGCGATCGGGGTCGGGCCTTCGCCGCAGTTCGTGCCGTGGGCGGATTGGTTCCTGGACGTGCTGGCCGCGGTCTTCGACGAGTACCCCCGAAACTTCTGGATGGAAATCCGCGACTTCCAGAGCCCGGCGCTCGCGCGCGTGCTGCGCGAAGTGCCCACCGATCGGATCCTGGCCGGCACGGACTGGACCACTCGAGTCGGCCCGCCCTTCCAGAGCTACGGCACGATGTTCAACGTGTCGGAAGCGGAGAACCCGTTTCCGCCCTGCGTGGGCTCCATGGTTCAGTTCCTGCAGGAGGCCGGCGCGTCCGAAGCGGACATCGCGCGGATCGCGTTCGAGAATGCGAAAAACCTATTCGGAATCGACGAAAGGTAGAAGAGGCGTCCCGCCTCTTCCACACAATGCAATACGACGAACTCGCAGGGCTGTTCGAGAGAGGCAAGCGCCGCTACCGTCTGATCGGCGACGACCGGGCCGGCGTGCTCGCCGGCCTCGATCTCGAAGGCCGCCTCTTTGCGATACTCGACCGTGAGGTGCTGAACCGGGTGAACCCCGCCGCCTTCCTGGGCGAAAGCACGCAGGAGGCGTATCTGAACCCCGGCGGCGACGGATTGTGGCCCGCGCCAGAGGGGACTTGTCTCGGTTACGAATATGCGTCCGGCCCATGGCGCGTGCCGCCCGCGATTACCGGTGCGCGCTATCGGGTCCAGGACACGTCTCCGAACCACGCGACGATCCGCGCGGAGATCGACCTCATCAACAACAGCGGTCTTGGCATTCCCACGGCGTTCGAACGCAGAATATCGGTTGCCGGAAAACCGAATGCCGTCGCCGTAACGGTCGAGGAGCGGATCGAGTACCTCGGGACGCAGACGCTGAGTGTACGGGTTCGTGGGTATGGTGATGTATCTGAAGGAGACGGCTCGCGAGGACGCTCGCCCTCCAATGCACGGATGCAGGTCATCCGGCCCCGAATGGAGGGCGAGCGTCCTCGCGAGCCGCGTCACGGACATACCTCACGGCATATGAATGCCGGCGCGTTGAACGGCGAGCAGTGCCTGCTCGCGCCCTGGACCCTCGCACAGTTCGATTCGGGGCCCGGCTGCGAAGTCGTGTTTCCCGCCGTCGAACCCGCCGCCATCCGCGACCTGTACGACCCCAGCGATTCACAGCGCCGCGTTGAAGGGGACCTGTGGCACACGAAGACAGACGCAGGCCCCCGCTACCAGATCGCGCTTGGCGCGGGTGTCGAATGGATCGAGTACCGCGACCCGCGCCGCAGCCTGCGCGCGCATCGCACAGCAGAGAATCTGCCCCCCGGCCAAGCGTACGTCGACATCGCCGATGCGCCGCCCGATCAGCCGCCAACGGGACAGGGCGTTCGGCTGAGCGTCTACAGCGATCCGAGCGGGTTCATGGAGATCGAAGCGGCCGGCGGCTGCCCCGACGTGCTCGCGCCGGGAGCTGTTCTGAGCGTGGTCGTCACCACTCTGTATGCCCGCGAGTGAGTCGACCGGGGACGCAAAGCGCACAAGAAGACCGCCCGATCCGCGGCTAACGCCGCGGATCGGGCGGTTCCGGCTCGCGAGACGCTCGCCCTCCATTCCCATTGCGCCCGGCAGTAGTCGGAGGGGTGCAGGGCTCACCTTCCCGCCCCGGGGGCCGGACTGGAGGGCGAGCGTCCTCGCGAGCCGCGGGGCTCAGAGGGCACCCTGTCTTCCTGTCAGCGCCACCGATCCATGCTCGAGCGAAGGCCCGGGGTCTGGGAGAGGGGCCAGGCGGTAATTCGCTCATCAACCGGATAGGCCTCGCGCCCGGGATAGAGGATCCAGAGATGGTCGAGCCGCAAATCCTCGATCGCAATGCGCATGGAACGGGTGACCTTCGGCGCTTCGTTGAACTTGACTTCGACCCCGCAGCGCCGCCCGCCCCTCAAGAAGAACAGATCCAACTCCGCGCCGTTGCGGGTGGCCCAGAAATAGGCCTCCGCCGGCCGCACCATCTGGAAAACTTGCTCAATGGCGAAGCCCTCCCAAGACGCGCCAACGCGGGGGTGTCCCAACAGGCTATGCCGGTCCGGCAAGCTCAACAGACTGTGCAGTACGCCCGAATCCCTCAGATAGACCTTGGGCGCCTTGACCTGGCGCTTCCCGAGGTTCTCGTGCCACGGTTGCAGTTGCCGAACCATGAAGGTCCCCGTCAAGATGTCCAGATAGGAACGGACAGTCTTGTCGGAAAGCGCAAGTGAGCGGGCCAGTTCCGAGGCATTCCAGGTCTGGCCATGATAATGAGCGAGCATCGTCCAGAACCGGCGCATAGCGGCGGCGGGAATCCCGATCCCCAACTGCGGTATGTCACGTTCCAGAAACGTGCGCAGGAACCCCTCTCGCCACGCGAAACTGTCGTCGTCCGACCCGGCCAGATAGGCCGGCGGAAAACCACCCCGAACCCACAGATCGTCCAGTGCCGTTGCGCCGGTCTCGTCGAGATTGAACCCTGAGAGCTCCACGAACTCGACGCGACCGGCAAGCGACTCGGATACGTTCCTCACGACATGGGGCGAGGCACTGCCAAGAATGAGAAAGCGTGCAGAATTAGCCGGCCGGTCCACCAGCACGCGCAGTACGTTGAACAGCACCGGCATTACCTGTATCTCGTCAATCACGACCAGTCCTTCCAGCGCTCCCAGTACAAGTTCCGGGTTCTGGAGCCGTTGCATGTCCTGACGGGATTCCAGATCAAAGAAGGTGCTCTGCTTCTGCTGTTGGAACAGCCTGGCCAACGTGGTCTTGCCACTCTGACGAGGCCCCAGCAGCGCACATATCGGGGCACGCCCCAAGGCTATCTCCAGCCGTTTCAAATAGGTTGTTCTCTGAAGCATAGCCCCACGATACCATGCGTATTCGGATTGTCAATCCGAATATGCATGCTTACTTGATGCGGGATGGAATTCTGACCAGGCGAGACGCGGTTGGCTGAACGGGTCAGTAGTGGCATCCGTGCCGATCCGGGGCGGCGTGTCCCGCCCTCACCGCCCCTTCGGCACCTCATAGCTGTACACGTGGGAGCCGCTCCCGAAATAGATGCGCCCGTCGAGGTAATCCCCTCCGGGCCCAATCGGCACAGGCGAATTGGCGAGCAGCGTGATCTCGAACGTTTTCGGATCGAGCCGCGCGATCCCCTTGTAGAAAAGGATGTAGGTTGCGCCGCGCGGGTCCTGCACGAACACGCGCGGGCCCTGCTGATTGTTGGTCGAGCCGAACGGCGTCTTCGTGTCCGCCTCGTGAACCACCTTTCTGGTGCGCGGATCGAAGACGAAGAACCGCTTGCAGTCCGCGAACCCGTACACCAGCCCGCCGGCGCCCGTGCACAGGTCGTTGTACGTGGACGTGCCGGGAAAGACCGGGGCGTGCCACTCCACACGTTTCGTTGCCATGTCCATGATGTACAGTTCGGCCTGCTTCGCCTTCCGCTCGCCACCCGTGCCGGGCGCGGTGGTCGTGCCGCCGAGCAACTTGCCGCCAGGCAATGCCGCCAGGCTCTGGGTTGAGTGGTAAAGCAGGATGTCCTCATGCGTGAGCAGCGTGCTCTTGCGCGTCTGCCGGTCCCAGAACAGGAGCCCGCCGCCGGTGCAGCCGTAGGCCGGTGTGCCGGCCAGGATCAGCGTCTTGCCGTCCGGATGGGCGAGCAAATCGTGCGGGCGGATGATCGTGGGTTTGGCCGCCGCGAGGTAGAGCGGGTTGGAATCCGCGTTCCCCTTCTTGGTGGCCACCCAGTCCCGAGACGGGTTCCACTCCAGAATGCAGCCGTCTGTGTAGCAACCGGCGAAGAACCGGTCGCCCTGCCGGGCAACGGTGTTCCACTGGCCGTGGCATGCGCGGTTCGTCCACGAATCCGTTTTGGGGTTGTAGCTGAAGAACCGCATCGGGAACGCCGTCCCGCCGCAGATCGTGCCGTCCGGCGCGGCGGCCAACCCCATGATATGCGCGCCTTCGCTTTCATAGTCGAACGACAGCTTTCTGACTTCTTTCGTTGCGGGGTCTTCGACGGTGAGGACGCGGTGGATCAGATCGCAGTCCTTGATCTTCTTGCCGTCCGGGAACCGGCGGTGGAACAGGCCCTGCAGGCCGGAAATGATCGGCTTCTTGCCCAGACCCGCCGGCTTCTCGATATTTGTGGCTCGGCCTTCGTACAGCTCGTGCCAGCCGTCCTTGCCGCCGCGCCCGTAGACCTTGCCGTTCTTGTCGCGGTAGACTTCCGCGGAGCCCTGTTTGCGCTTCTCTTCCGGGATGATGGGGGTCGCCTTGCCGGTGCGGGGGTCGAACGCGATGAGCTGGCACGCCGTGTTGCCGACGCCGAAGTAGATCCAGCCGGTGTCATCGGCGGCTACGGTTCGCTGGTACTGCGCCCAGTTCTGCTTGTAGACGTGGCCGTAGTCCTTCATCTCGCGGGTCGCCGGGTTGAACGACACCACGCCGCTGTTCGGATAGGTGACCGCCCAGATCACGCCGTTGTCGTCTTCCGTCATGCCCATCGCCATCTGCGGTGCGGTCTTCTCGCAGAAGGTGAACGCCCGCTGCGCCGGGTCGAACTCGACGAACCGGCTGGTGAAGTGCGTGTAGAACTTGTTTCCGCTCGAAAGGACGGAGGCGAACGGCGCACTGCTCGGCCGAAACGGCATGGCGATCTGGTCGGCTTTACCCGTCTCGGCGTCAATCATCAGCAGCGCGTATCCGCCGCGATGGTCGAACAACCAGACCAGCACGACGTTGCGGCCGGCCCCGTCGACCGTCGCCACGATGCCGCGCGGGCTGCTCACCGGCGTGGCCACGCCGTGATGGCGGAAGCCGTTGCCCATTTCCTCGCTCGCGGCGAAGGTCAGCTTCGCCGCGCACGCAAGGAGGGATGCGGCGAGGAGGACTACGAGTTGTGATGAATCGGATTCCATCGTACGGCTCCTTTCTGTGCGCGGTTGAGACATGGGGCACCCTACACACCTGCGCGTGCATCTGAGTAGCGCGGCCGTCCTCGGCCGCGCATGGTCGGGCGAGGATCCGCCTTCGCCAGGCTTCGGCGGCCAGGTGGTCGGGCTTGCTTGGGTTGCGGGCACAGCCCGCCCGGACGCCTGCATGCCCGGCGCCACCCAGGCGCCCCTGCCCGTGTCTATCGGCGCTTGTCCACCCGGCCGGTCGACTCCCGAACGATCAGTTCCCGACGTAACAGTTCCTGGACAGGCTGCCCGGCAGGACGGTCCAGGAGCGTGATGAGAATTTCGACCGCCCGTCTCGCGCGCTGCTCCACCGGGCAGGACAGCACGGTCAGAAACGTCTCAGCATCGATGAATCCCTGGTCCTGACTGCTGACGATGAGCGAGAAGTCGTCGGGCATCCTGATGCCGGCCTTCTCGAGCGCCTCGCGGATTCCCGGGAGGGCAGGGTCCCCGTTCAGGAACGCGGCGGTCGGGGGTTGAGCCAGGGCGAGCAGCGCCGTCATCTGCTCCAGACCGTACATCGGGTAGGCGGCCCTGCCGTGTTCGGCGTGGTGAGCCGGGTAGTCCCGCCGTGCCCGATAGAGATCCTCGTCGAATACGCCGGCGTCCTGCATGACGCGGCGGTAGACGGCGCGGATCCGCTGCTCGTGCTCCTCAATCGCAAAGCGGTACGCGATATACGCAATGCGGCGGTGGCCGAGCGAGAGCAGATACCGCAAACCGTCCTCCAGCCCTTTCTCGTTGTCGAAATCCACCCAGTTCACGCCCGGCACGTTCGAAACGCGGTTCACAGACACAAACGGGATGCCCGCCTGCCGGAGTGCGGTGACCACTTCCGTGTTGAGTGTCGAGTTCGTGAAAATCAGACCGTCAACGCCCCAGTTCAGCACCAGCGCCGGATTCTGCTCCAGCAGCTCGCGCCGGTGCCCGATCGTGAGGATCTCGTACTTCCGCGATAAGGCCGCGCTCTCCATCGCCTGCAGTTCGAGCGGGACCAACCTGGAACGTAACAACCCCACGACGCCGAGCGTGCGGTGCCGCTTCCTGCCAGACCCGGGATTCGTGATGAAGGTGCCTTTGGTCCCGTTGATCGTGACAGTGCCCTTCTGCGCCAGCACCTTCAGAGCCCTCGAGATCGTCTTGGGGGCGACCTCATAGCGGCGGGCCAACACCTGCACCCCAGGCAGCTTCTCCCGCCACTCACCCGTGCGGATGTCCTCGCCAATCCTGTCGCTCACCTCGATGTATCGTGTCTGAAACACCCTGAATCCCTGCCCTTGACGGACTGTAGTACGTACTATAGTATTATCAAGACTTGGCGTCAATGCCGGTCGGCCCTTTTGCGCTGAGTTTTGTCGTTTCTGCTATGGATCGGGCGGGCTGAGTGCTGTATGGGTGACGGTGCGGACGGTTCTTCCCCGCTCGTTCCCGATGAATCAGATGCCTCGGCGCTGCAACCATTCATATGTCGGAACAATGCTCTGCTTGCCGGCCATCGGTCCACACGCATAGGATTCGCGAGTTGGGATGACCGAACGGGCCCGTGCTGACCGAACTGGAGGGCGAGCGTCTCGCGAGCCGGGTTCCCCGAAGCGCTTGCGTCAACCGGACTGGAGGGCGAGCGTCTCGCGAGCCGGGGGCACCGAACGGCTGGGCATAACCGAACCAGAGAGCGAGGCTGCCTGCCGGACACCGTGCCGCAGGCTCTGGTACCCGGAGCCGAGCCGTTCTTCTTTCGGAACAGATGTGGCGGAGAGAGAAGGGACACACATGGCGAACGACATACTGCTGCTGACCGACGGGCCCGGCCGGGGCATCGCGACCGATCTGGCGATTCTCTATCCGGGCCGGATCAAGAAGGCGGACTTCACGACGACGACTCACGGCCCGCGCACGCTGGGCCGCTATGCGTTCGTGATCACAATGGTCACCCGCGGGGCGAATGTGCGCAAGCTCAACTACAAGGCGATAAGGGCCTACGCGAAAGCGGGCGGGCAGGTGATCTCGTGTCTGTTCGAGTACGCCGCCAACCGCGGCCTGCGTCTGAGCAAGACCTATGTCGCGGACCGGATGCGCCCCGGAATGCGGATCGAGGCGGCGAACGACGTCACGCGCGGCTACGCTGTCGGCGATGTCCCCTGGTGGTTCGGCTGCGTGTCGGGTGCGGCGGATCAGGCCTACGCGAATCAGATGCTGCAGCGCCAGATCACCGGCGTGAAGGAAACACAACGGCTCCGCGTTCTGGGCTCGTCCACTGTCAACGGCGGCGCGGTCATGCTCGAAGAGAAGATCGGCAAAGGCCGCATCGTCGCGCTGGATCTGTTGTCACCGAGCCGGCCCTGGTACAACTCGTGGGGCAGCAGCAACAAGTACCTGTTCCTCGGCAACATGATCAACGGTGCGGTGCGCTACGGCAAGCACTACCCGAAACGGCTGTCCTATGACGCGTTCGTCTTGGCCATGCACGAGCTGGCCGCGCGGCACCACGACTTATCCGTGCAGGCGGAGGGCCCGTGCAGCGACGGCCGGCAGATGTGGTCGCTGAATATCGGCGAGGAGAACAACCCCACGATGTACTTCGGCGCGGCGATCCACGGCTGGGAGTGGGAGAACGCGTTCGGGCTGCTGCGGCTTGCGGAGGTGCTGTGCGAGGACCCGAAGGTGGAGCGGCTCGCCACGCGCAAGCTGCACTTCAAGATCGTGCCGATCCAGAACCCGCGGGGTTACGATCGCTTCACGCGGCAGAACGCGCACGGCGTCGACCTGAACCGCAACTTCGACTGCGCGTGGAAAGCGTTCCAGGAGCCGCAGGACGTGGAGATGCCGTGGGACTACAGCTACAAGGGTACCAGGCCCGCCTCGGAGCGAGAGACGCAGATCATACAGGGGCTCATTCGGCGGCATCGCCCGGTGTGCGTCATAGACTTTCACACGGCCGACTACATCATGCTGCGCCCGCACAAGGGCGACACGGCCTTGATGGACGCGATCCAGCGCGACATCAACCGCCGGCTCAAAGACCGCTACCTGTGCCAGAAGCCCTACGGCGGCCCGTACCAGCAGGTGAACATGAATCGAAGCCGGGCAGCCAAGAAGCCGGAGCCCGAATTCTTCTGCTACGCGGCGGAGGAAGGCGTGCCGGCCTCGTTCCTGATCGAGATGTCGGGCAACCGCGACGACGTGCACGGCCTGGTGATGAATACCGACGCGGTGGTCGAGATCTGCCTGGCGGCGGTGAAGCAGTGTTTGAAACGAGACATCACACAGCGACGGTAGCCGCGCGCGGCGGCTCGCGGGACGCTCGCCCTCCAAACGCTGCTCCGATGGAGGGCGAGCGTCTCGCGAGCCGGGACCACCGACCGGCTCGGGATAACCCAACTGGAGGGCGAGCGTCCCGCGAGCCGGGATCGCCGAACGGCGCAAGGCAACCGAACTGGCGGGCGAGCGTCCCGCGAGCCGCGACCACCGACCCGCTCGGGATAACCGAACTGGCGGGCGAGCGTCCCGCGAGCCAGCTGTACGACGAGTTCCGTCTTGGCGGCACTTGGGGGAAACCATGATAGACGAACGGGCTGTCGCCGTCGCGTCACTGGTGTTGGGCTGTCTGGCCACCTTCGCCGAACAGGCCCGGAACACGGACGATGTCCTCCTCTACGCGCCCGATATCGTGGCCGCCGACGTGCCGCGCCTCTTTCTGGTCGCACTGAGAGTCCCCGCCAGCGCGCCCGCCGTGAAGGTCGCCCACCCGGATTGCGTGGAACTGCTCGACCGCACGAAGCTGCCCGCCACCGGCGACGTGCGCAAGTTCTACTTCCGCACGCGCAAGCCGGCCCGGAAGGCGGAACTGCGCTTCGCGCTTTCCGACCGCGAGATCGTCGTGCCGCTCGAGATCTGGTCGTTCGCGGATCTGCGCGCGTTCCGCACGCTGAAGGGCAAGCAACTCCCGCGCCGCTGGCCGTTGGGCGAGCGGTTGCCCGAGCTCAAGCGCGGGCGGACGGTCACGACGCCGGCGGAACTCGAGGCGCGGAAGAAGGCGAAGCCGCGCGGCACGAAATGGCTCGAGCGTTCCGACGACGACCTCTGGGCGATGCAGCCGGACAGCACCATCCCGCGCTGGCACTGGGTCAACCTGCCGAAAGGCTGTCCCGTGCACGGCACCGAGATCTACAAGAACAGGGCTTACTATCCCTGGAAAACGGATTGTTCATGGCCGTGGCGCTGGAAGATCCGGTGCCCGGTTGGCGGCGAGGAGTACCCGTCCAACGACTTCGCCAACGGCGATATGACCGGCGGCCCGTTCGCCGACGGCGGAATCGACGGCGGCCACGTGCGGGACGGGCAGCACTACGGGTTCATCGCGGAGATCTGCCAGGCCTACTGCCATCAGATGCTGCGCGTGGCGCCCGACTGCGCGCAGAGCTATCTGGCCACAGGTGATGGACAGTATGCGCACAAGGCGCTCGTGGCCCTCTCGCGCCTGGCGGTCGAGTACGCCTACCTCGCGACCATGACGCATCACCGCCACCGCAACAACGAGCGGCAGGTCGAGCGGCTCGGGCAGAGCCGGTTCGGCGACGGGCCGTTCTTGCAGGGCAGCGGGTTCACCGTCTACAGCATCAGCCAGCCCGGGGTCCTGATCAGCAACGCGGAAGCCTACGACCGCATCTTTCCCGCCGTCGACAAAGACCCCGCCATGATTCCGTTCCTGCGGAGGAAAGGGTTCGACGTGCGCACGCACAGGGACGTGCGCCTGTTCATCGAGGAGAACCTGTTCGCCGTCTGGATGCAGGGCGTGATGGACGGCGCGTGCCACTGCAACGAGCCGTCCGCGCAGCAGGCATTCGCGCGCGCGGCCGAAGTGCTGGACTACGCGCGCGGCACGGACTTCATGGACTGGCTTTACGACGCCGGCGGCAAGATGCGGGTGTTCGTCGTGAACGGCTACTTCCGCGACGGCGCGCCCTACGAAGCGACCGGCGGCTACAACGGCCACCACGTCTACAGCCTCGCGCCAATCGTCGACTCCATCGAACGCCTGCGCAAGATGCGGCCGAACGTCTACCCCGAAAGCAAATACCCGGCGCTCGGCAGGAGCCGGCGGTATCACAACATCTTCGATTTCGACATGGGCACCGTCACGATCGACAGGGATTTCCCCTCCATCGGCGACCACGGCGGGTGGGCCGCCTATCACCGATCGACGAAACGGCGCACCTGGCAATGCGGCAAGGCGGCAACCTATGAACACGCCTACCGCCTCTTCCGCGATCCGAAACTGGCCGGGGCGCTCGCGCATCAGCCGGGCTGGAAGCCATCGCTCGACTTCCCGTTCTCCCGCGATGAGATCGAACGCGAGGCCGCCAAATGGCCCGACGACTGGAACGACGGCAGCTCGCTGCATGACGGGTTCGGGATCGCCATCCTGCGCAGCGGCAAGGGCGACGCCAAGCGTGCGTTCTGGATGATGTACGGCCGCTCGCGCGGGCACACCCACGACGACATCATGGATATCGGCCTGCAGGGCTTCCAGGGCACGCTGCTCTCGCACATGGGCTACCCGCGCAATTGGGGGCATTGGGAGAAGAACTGGGCAACCCACCACGTGGCGCGGCAGTTCTCGCCATCCGCGTCCATGACCGCGCAGGCTCAATTCCTCGCCGACGCCGGCCCCGCACACGTGACGGAGGCGCGCGCCCAAGCGGTCAACGACCGCCTCTCCGAAGGCGAGGGGTACCTCTTGCCGCCGGACAGTTGGCAGCGCCGCACGCTGGCCCTCGTCGATGTCGGGCCCGACACATTCTACGGCGTGGATTTCTATCGCATGTGCGGCGGCGCCGAGCACTGGCAGTCGTTCTTCGCGCAGGAAGGCGCGTTCACGACCGGCGGCATCGCGTTGACCCAACAGAAACGTGGGACATTGGCGGGTGCGGACGTCCCGTACGGCGACGAAAAATGGCTGAAGGCGAACGGGTGCCGGCACGACAAACGGGGCGGCTGGCACGGGTCCAGGTTCCCCTTCGCGCACCTGTACAACGTGCAGCACGGCAGATCGAAAGGCGTGTGGTCCGCCGACTGGGCGCTGAAGAAAGGCGACGGCCTGCACCTGCGCCTGACCACAGTGGATGCCTCCGGCGCGGACGTCGCGATCTGCGACGGCACCTCGCCCGCCGGCGGGGACCCGTACGAGATGAAGTGGATCATGCTCAACCGCAAAGGCGAAGCGCCGCTCAAGACGCAGGTGCTCAGCCTCATCGAACCGTATGTCGAGACGCCCATCATTCGGGGCGCCAACCTTCTGAAACTGTCGGGCGCCGACGAGGCCGGCTTCGCGGCTTCCGCCTGCGTTGTGCGGCTCGCGGAGTTCACCGACACCATCCTGGCTTCCGCGGATCCGAGCGTGGCGCGCAGCGCCGAGGGTGGCCTGCAATTCGCCGGCCGGTTCGGGCTGTGGCGCGAGCGGGACGGCCGGCCTGTCGCGATGGTGCTGGTGGGCGGCACGACGCTGGCGAAAGGCGCATTCGGTATCGCCACACAAGCGCCGGAGTACCGGGGCCGGATCACGAAGATCGACCGCGAGAAGGAAGCCGTCCTCGTCTCCCCCGCGCCGCCCAAACTCGAGGCGATCGTCGGCGCCACCGTGTTCGTCACGGGCCCCGTGCGGCGCAGCGCCTACACCGTGCTGGAGGCCAGGAGCACGGCGGACGGCGCCGCGCTGCGCCTGGACCTGGACTCCCGCATCGGCACGGGCCCGGTCACCAGGGCGGAGGACTTCCTCGTGCGCTCACCCGTGCACTTCCCGCTCCAGGGCAAACGCTACTATCACGGCGCGCGCCTCGTGAATGCCGAGCGCAACGCCGAGTACCGGCTCGCCGGCCTGCGCAGCGGGGAGGGCGCCACCATCGACCGCGGCGCGCATCCCGAGGCAACGGCGGAGAAACTCGCCCGCGAGTTCCACAAAGACACGTGGTTCGACATCTACGACTACGGCCTCGGCGACGAAGTCGTCTGGCCGTACGCGATCAGCGTGACGGAGACGAAACCGCAGGTCTACAAGGTGAGCGCGCCCGTGCCCGTGGACGTGAAACTGCCCGAAGGCTGCCGACTTGAGTGACTTCGGCATGACGGGGAAGCCCTGGCCATTGGGGGTCACGGAGTCATGGCGTCATGGAGTCAGAGCAGGTGCGCGTGCTCAAGTGCCGGCCGCACTTGGCTTGACATCCGGCGCGAAGTCTGTCTTCGTATGGGCTTTGCGGTTTGCGCACAACTCCGGCAACAGAGAGGCGGAGATGGCCGTGACGAAAGCGTATGCGGACGGAATGCTCAGATACGGCGTGATCGGGGTCGGCACGCACGGCGAGAGTCACCTGCAGTGCGTCGCGGCGGCCGCCAACGCCAGACTGGCCGCCGTAGCCGATCTCAGTGCCGAGCGTGCCGCGGTGATGTCCGAGAAGTACGGCCCGTGCCAGGTGTTCGTCGACTACCGCGAACTGCTGGCCCAGGACGACGTCGACGCGGTCTCCATCGTCCTGCCCGACCACCTGCACCGGCAGGTGTGCGAGGACGCTTTCGCGGCCGGCAAGCACGTGCTGGTCGAGAAGCCGCTGGCGACCACCGTGGCGGACGCCGAGGCCATCGTCGCCGCCCAGCGGGCCGCCGGCAAGACGCTCATGGTCAATTGGAGCAACCGCTGGATGCATTCCTTCGCGCAGACCAAGGCCGCGTTGGACGCCGGCGAGCTGGGCAATCCCCTCTACTGCTACGCCCGGCTCAACAACACGCTGTTCGTTCCGACCAAAATGCTGGCCTGGGCCGCCAACACGCGCCTGCCCTTCTGGCTGATCTGCCACCGGTACGACATCGCACGCTGGTACTTCCGGTCCGAGGCCAAGCGGGTCAACGCCGTCTGTCGCAGCGTGAAACTCAAGAGCATGGGCATCGACACCCCGGACTTCTACCAGGCCACCGTCGAGTTCGCGAACGGGTGCGTGGGCAATTTCGAAAGCTGCTGGATCATGCCCGAAAGCATGCCCGCGCTCGTGGACTCGAAATTCGAGCTCGTCTGCAGCGACGGCTACGTGAACATCGACGCGGCCTTGCCCGATTTCGTCATCGCGACCCACGCCAAGCAGCTCAATCGCGGCACGCTTCAAGGCGACGTCATGGGCGAACCGGTCGGGTTCGTGAACCAGGCCATCAAGCATTTCATCAACTGCGTCCTGCTCGGCCAAGAACCGCTCATCACCGGGCATGACGGGCTGATGATCACCCGCGCGCTCGCCGCGATGGTCGAGTCGGCCGAGAAGGGCGAACCGGTGAACTTGTAACATCCCATGAGAAACACGATTATCGACATTCACGTGCATCCCCGCTTGAACAAGCGCCCGGTCAAGGCGATGGAGGAGATGATCCGGGCCGCCGCAAACCTGCGCATCGGCCGGATCTGCCTGCTCGGCGATGTGCTGCGGTTCGGCTGGAACCCCTCCGAGGAACAGATCCGCGCGATCAACACGCTTACGATCCGGCTGGTGAAGCGATGGCCGGAGACACTGACCGGCTTTTGTTTCCTCAACGCCCTGCACAGCCCGCGGTTCTGCTTCGCGGAAATGGAACGCTGCATCGTCGGGGCCGGGTTCAAGGGCATCAAGTTCGAGGTCTCGACCGTGGCGAGCGACAAGCGGCTCGACCCGCTCGTGGCGAAAGCGGCGGAATTGGACGCCGTCGTGCTGCATCACTGCTGGGACAACCGGATCATCGGGAACCGCAGGCACCAGTCGGATTCGACGGACGTGGCGAGGCTGGCGGCGCGTCATCCCAACGCCAAGATCGTCATGGCGCACCTGACCGGCGTGGGGATTCGCGGCGTGCGCGTCGTCAAGGACCTGCCGAACGTGTACGTGGATACGTCCGGTTCCCAGCCGTTTGCCGATCTCGTGGAGTATGCCGTCCAAGAACTGGGCGCCGAGCGCCTCGTGTTCGGTTCCGACGCGCCCGGGCGCGACTTCTCCTGCCAGCTCGGCCGCATCACCGGCGCGCGAATCACGGAGCGGCAGCGGCGGCTGATTCTGGGGGGGAATGCGGAGAGGCTGTTGGGTATTTGACCGGGCGTGTCACGCGGCCCGGCTCGCGAGACGCTCGCCCTCCATGAGCGCCGTCTGGAGGGCGAGCGTCTCGCGAGCCGCGACGACCGAACGGCGCCGCTCGCCGAACTGGAGGGCGAGCGTCCTCGCGAGCCGGGGGTGCCGCCGCAGGCGCCAGGGGGTGGACGCGGAGGAAATCATGCTGACCGACATCAACGTATCCTTAGGCTTCTGGCCGTTCCAGCGCTTCGCGCTGGACAGTGCCGCCAAACTCTCTCGCCATCTCAAGGCCGAAGGCATATCCCGCGCGCTGGTCTCCTCCGTCGAGGCCGTGCTCTATCCCGATCCCGACGTGTACAACCGGCTCCTCCTCCGTCGCACCAAGCCTTACCGCAATCTCCTACCCGTGCCGGTGATCAATCCGCTCCACCCCGACTGGCGGAACCGGCTCCGCTCCTACGCCGCGACCCGCGCGGCGAACGCCGTCAAGATCTTTGCGAACTACCATTCGTACTCGCTTCGCTCCAGACCGGTGCGTGACCTCGCCGAAGAACTTGCCGGGCGCAAGGCCCCGCTCGTGATCCAGATGCGCCTCGAAGACGAACGCAACCAATATCCGCGCATGAAGGTGCCCGGCGTGAAGGCGGCCGACGTCGCCAAACTCGCGAGCCGGTATCCGGCCCAGTCGTTCGTGTGCGTGTGCTGCTACTGGAACGAGGCAATCTCACTCGTGCGGGAGGCCGATAATGTCTATGTGGACATCTCGTTCACCGAGCGGCTCAACACCGTCGAAGCGCTGCTGCGCGACGTACCCGCCCAGCGGCTGCTCTTCGGTTCCCACACGCCCTTCCTCTATGCGCGCGCGGCGGTCATGAAGATGACCGCCGCCCGCATCGCGAAGCGCGACCGCGAAGCCATCGCCTCAAAGAACGCCGCGCGTCTGTTTGGCCCCCTGTGAGAGCAGTCGGGCAGGACCGGCAGGGGGGCGATGCGTGAATCGGCCCGGCAATGCCGCGCGCCCGGCACGACGCCTCAGAGCGCCCACGGGTCGAGGAGGGGGACGCCCGTCGCTTCCATGTCGGCCGTGTTGCGCGTGGCGACCGTCAGCCCGGCTGCGAACGCGGTGGCGGCGATCAGACCGTCCAACACGGGAATTCGGCGCCCGTTCTTCTCCGCGTCGGCGGCTAACTGCCCCCACCGGCACGCGACATCCAGACCGACGTCCAGGATCCGGCCCGTGAAGCGCTTGGCCAGATCGGTGTCGACCCAGGTCTGCAGACGCTTGCGCTTCCGACCGTCCGGAAGCTTGCCGATGCCCTTCTGGATCTCACCGAAAGTGATCACGCTCAGAAACAGGGCGGATTCGTCCTGCGCGCCCACCCAGCCAACCACCTTGCCGGCGGGCCGCTTCTTCGTGAGTTCCGAGACCACACACGTATCAAGCAGATACCTCACACGTCCACCTCCCGCCCCCTGTCGGGATCCCGACGCAGATCCAGGTCCAATCCCGCCAGCGGCGAAGCGCGGAAGAAACCGACGAGATCACCCGACGGAGCGGCCAGCCGTCTGAAATCGTCCGCCGAAACGAGCACGGCCGTCTCCCGCCCGCGCCGGGTAATGATCTGCGGGCCGCGCGCGAGCGCGCGGTCGATGACCTCGCTCAGCCGGTTCTTCGCGTCCTGCAACGCCCATGTCGTTCTCATTGCCGCCTCCGTCTCCACCCCTGCCGGCCACCCAAGGGCCGGCGGTATAAATCTAGCCTGTCTAGATGGATTGTAGAGGGCCAAAGACAAATTGTCAAGCGCCGTGTTGGCGCCCGCGCGCGCGATCCGGCACACGGCCCATTGCGGGGTTGACGCGCGAGTTCCCGTGCGTCACTCTTACATTGATTAATCAGGGTAAACCGTGTCCCGCGGGAGCGGGGCGGCGAGGCGGAGGATCCCATGACACAGGCGAGATCACAGGTGGAGCCGGGCGCGGACATGCCGTTGCCGGGCGCGACCTCGAGCCGCTTGTGCCAGGCGCTTGCGGGGCGCGGCCCGAGCGGGATCCACACGAGGAGGGCGCGATGAGCAGCCGGATAGACCCGGCCAGTCCGCTTCCCAAGTATGCGCAGCTTCAGCAGATTCTGAAGGAGCGCATCGCGAGCGGCC
>JAFGHX010000436.1 GCA_016929905.1 Kiritimatiellia bacterium | reverse complement strand
TGTCCGCCCGCGGCGGAAGGCTGTGCCGAGCCGCGTCCACGGGCAAGTCGTCGACTGGCGGGCGGCTCGGCGCAGCCTCGCCCTCCAGCAGAAGGAACATCAAACGTTTCGGGCGGATTGACGACGGACTCCGAACCTGGCGCCACCGTTCGTCTCAGGAGAGAACACATGGCACTATCACTCATAGGCCCAATCTGGCTGCTGGTTCTGGTTCTGGCACTTGCCGGAACAATTGTGCGAAGTGTCAGAGCGAGATACTACTCATCACTGTCATGGCCAAGCATTGTCACAACCGCCATGCCGGGTGTGATTATGGTTGTGTCGTTCTATGCCTTGGCTGTTCACATGCATGCCGCTTTGGGCGACTGGCCGACGTGCATAGGCAAAGCCGGGTTCCCTCCGGTCTTGGTCAAGCATGCAAACTGGACGTGCGGGTACTTCGGAGCAATGCTTCTGGCAATCATCTTCGCGTGGCCGCTTGCTGTCGGCATTTGTGCCGCGGTTCCCCGACTCAGACGGTTCATTGCACACCTCAGCCTGTTTGCCGGATCATTTGCCGCGTGTTTTGCGTTGATGTCGGTCGCACCATCCCGCTTCCTGTACTGGTGGTGGGATTGAGAATTCCTCAGGTGCGTTCGTCCACTCAGCCACCCCTCCGGCGCCGCTCGGGCTTTGCGCCTCATGTCACGGCCGGCTCCGAACGCGCCCGGAAAAAAAGACACAACTTTTCTCTTGCGTTGTCTATGCCTGTTTGCTACTGTTCTGTCCGGACTGGGGAACGACCTTACCTGGCGATGGCACGCTGTGTGAGGTGGTAGGATGCAAAGTCCCCCACCGATTCCCCAGTCCTTATTTTTTTCCGGGGGAACAGCATGGCGGCGAATTTCCGGAAGAGAGCCGCACACAAGTACCTTCCCTTCCTCGTTGTGCCCGGTCTGGCGCTGGTTGCCCTGGTTTCCTGCTCCTCTACCGCTCTGCATCCGAACCCGCGGGCGCAGACAGAAGATCCGCGGCTGCCGGCCTCCGTCCTCCAACGGGTGATGCCGGGCGATCGGGTTGCGTTCGCCGAGACCAAGCCGTGGCGCGAACCGGCGCCCGTCTTCGACAAGGTGATGATCCGGCGTCTCCCGCTTGTCATCCGTGCTCTGCCCGTCTCGGACGCGGGCCCCTACTCCGACGCGGGGAACTGGCACCTGTCCCTGATCGGCGGGCGGATCAAGATGACGGTTGTGGAAGACGACTGACAGGCTCGTTGCCGGCGACCGCGGGGCCTTCCGTTCGTCAATCCAAGCTCTTCCTCCGCCGCCATTGGAACATGCGCAGGGCCGGGTCGCGGGTTTCGGTCATCCACTGCTCCAGCCGGTCGCGCAATTGTTCGAGCGCATCGGCGCAGCCGGGATCGTCGATCCGGTTGACCATCTCGTGCGGGTCGGTGTCCAGATCGTAGAGTTCGTCGGGCCAGGACATGTTGCACCCGTACTTGAGGTTGCCCATCCGGATCGTTTTCATGCAGGTGCCGACGTTGCCGAGCCCGAGGAACTCGGTGACGACGGCGTCGCGCCATTCGCGCGCTTCCCCGCGGATCAGGGGGACCAGCGACCGGCCGTGTACCTGCTCGCGGTCCCAGTCTGCGCCGGCCAGATCGAGAACGGTCGGATAGACGTCGGCCAGCGACACGAACTCCGCGCGCCGGGCGCCCGCCCCCGCGCCGCCGGGCAGCCGCACGACGAACGGGATGCGATGCGTCTCCTCGAAATGGTGCCACCCCTTGTCGAGCAGCCCGCCGTGGCTGCCCGAGGTCTCGCCGTGGTCGGCGGTAAAGATCACGGCGGTATCGTCCAGAAGCCCCTGCTGCGAGAGGTAATCCTGCAGCCGCCCGATCTGGCTGTCGATCATCGACATTCGCGCGTAGTAGTAGCGAATCCACACGGCCCAGTCGGCCCACGAGAGGGATTCCTTGTCCCAGTGGATCTTCAGGTGATGCGGGCCCGGCGTCTCGCGGCTCGGCCATTCGTAGTTGGGCCAAGGCGGGATCTCGACGTCGCGATACAAGTCGACGAACTCCTGCGTGGCGTAGTAGGGGGTGTGCGGCCCCCAGAAGTTGAGTGCGATAAAGAACGGCGTATTCCGCGCGCGGAACCGTTCGATCAGCTCGATCGTCATATCCACGAGGTAGTAGGGAACCGTGGCCTCCAGCGGCAGGTCCAGCACGCCGACGCCGGCCCGCACCTTCCGGGTCGGCTCGGCCCAAGGCTTGAGTTTGTGCGCGTATCCTTTCTGCGCCGCCCACTTCCGGTACGCGCTGTAGCCTTTCCCGTCGCCGCCGTGTCCGGGAAAGTCCTGCCCCTCGAACCCGACAGTCGAAGGCAGCGACGGGCGGTTGCCGCCCTCGAACGTGCTCGGCCGGTCCGTCCCGAGGTGCCACTTGCCCGTGTAGCCCGTGGCATAGCCGGCGGCCTGCAGCCTGCGCGGCAGCAGCGTTGGGCGGTCCTGCAACTCGTGCACGCTGCAGCCGACTTCGTGAATGTTCGAGGTGATCCCGTGCGTGTGCGGGTAGACGCCCGTCATGATCGTGCCGCGCGCCGGACTGCAGACGGGATAGACCGTGTACGCGTTTTCGAACAGGGTCCCCTGCCCCGCGAGCCGGTCGATTGCCGGCGTCCGGCACGGCGTCTCCCCGTACGCGCCCGCGGCGGACAGCCGCTGCTGGTCCGTGAAGATGAACAGGATATTCGGTCGCCCCGGCATGTTGCCTCCCTTGCTCATGCCCCGCACGTTTCCTCAGCCTCGTCGCGGCAATCACCGCCGCCATCATCGTCGTAATCTTCCCCGCCGTCAATCCTCCGGCCCCTACCCCGCGGTCCCGCTCTCATCCCGGAATGCCCGCGGCGTCTTGCCGACATCGGTCTTGAACACCTTGCTGAAATAGGCATGATCGGCGAACCCGACCGTATGCGCGATTTCCTTCACAGGCAGGCGCGTCGCGCGCAGCAGGTCTTTGCCGAGCGTGATGCGCGCGTGCGCGATGTACTGTTTGAGCGTGAGGCCCGCCTCTTGCCGGAACAGGCGGGAGAGGTAGTCGGGATGCAACCCGAGCTGCCGCGCCAGTTGGCCGACGGTGAGGGCGGGGTCGCCGAGCTGCCGGTCGACCAGGTCCCGGCAGTCCCGAACTGGCGCCGGGCCCGCCTGTTCGGGGCCGGCCTCCAGGATCGCGTGCAGCGAGGCGAGCAGGCTGACGAAGAGCCCCCGCACGAGATCGCGCCTGAACGCGCGCCGCTCATGCGCGGCATGCGCCAGTTCATCGGCGAAGTCCGAGAGAACCGGCGCCTTCACGGTCGGCTGCCGAGCCGCGCGGACCCGCGCCTTCTCGCCGGGCGCGGGCAGCACGTAGAGGTGAAATCCGTATCCGGTCCCGTCCAGCGTCGAGCAAATATGCGCGTAGCGGCCGTCATGCAGTTCGCGCCGCTCGCGATGCGCCACGCAGCGCGGTACGAGGCAAACATGACCGGGCGGCAACGCGAGGTCCTGTTCGGGGAACCGGAAATGGTTCCTGCCCTGCAACTGGAAGAACAGCTCCGCCACCGGATGCGTGTGCCCCGCCCCCTCCTCCGGCAACTTGCCGGCGGGGCGCGGCACGTGCAGAATCGTGCGGCCCCGTTTCACGTCCTCCAGCCGATCGGCCAGCACGCGGCGGAGGAACCCTTTCAGGTCGTCACCGGCCCGCTCGATTTCTCGGCGCGTATACATCGGCACCCTTCCCGCAGGATCCGTCGCCCATGTCCGTATAGTGTAACGGGGAAAGCCCGGGCCGGCAACCCGGACAGGGACCGGGCGTCTTCATCATGGTGTGGTGTCCCGTTCACTCCGTCGGCATGTCCAAAAAGGGGGTTGCATTCCCCTGCCCACCCGCCGTAAGGTCTTCGGCAACCCTAACCCCAAACCGGAAGGAGACAGGCATGGACTCGCGCCCGACCTCGGTGAGCGTGATCAGCTGGATTCTGATCGCGATGGCCTTGATTTCAGTTGTGGCGACGGCCGTCAGCATGAAGAACCCGATGGTCAGAGAGATGATGAGCAAGAGCCCGATCCCGCTCAACGTTCAATTCGCGATCGGCTTTGCGGGGCTGGGCATCACGCTCGTCAGTGCGGTCGCGATGTTGAAGGGGCAGAATTGGGGCCGGATGCTCTACGTGCTGTGGAGCGCGGTCGGGTTCTCGCTGACGCTCATCACCTCGCCGATGAAGACGGCCGCGATTCCCGGGCTGATCGTCTTCGCGGTGATCGTCCTGTTCCTGTTCCGGCCCGCGGCCAACGCCTACTTCAGGAGGGCGTAGGACGTGGGACGCAAGGCGATCAGCGCCTGTTGTTGCGTGGTGGCCGGCTTCTTCGTGTACGGGGTCAGCCTGATCGCGTTCCTGAACCAGCCGCCGGTCCTCGCGAAGTTCGCGGTGATGGCCCTGTTCGCCGTGCCGGGCCTCACGGCGCTGCTGGTCGGGCTCGCCGTGCGCCGGTTCGAGCGGTGGCAGCGCGCGACGGGGATCGTTCTGGTCTCGGGCGCGGGGTTCACGGCGCTCGCCGTGCTGACCATCGCCTGCGTGTTCGCGTCGCCCGAATTCAGAAAGATGCGCCCCGATTCGCCGCCGGACCTGTTCGGCGACTACGTGACCGGGATCGCCTGCCTCGCGCTCCTGCTCGGGCTGGGCGCGGCGCTGCTGTGGACGAGCCGGCGCCCGGCCGCCGCCGGCCCGCCGGCCTTGCCGCAGACTCGAAAGTAGAAGCGGCGTCTCGCCGCTTTCCCCGGCCGAAGGCCCGCACCCCCCCGGCGACACGCCGTGCCGCCGGGGGGAAGCGGCGAGACGCCGCTTCTACTTTTTCCCGCCGGTCAATATCCTCTTCGAGTTCCCACCTCGCCATTCCCGGCACGCTTCGAGGCGCGGGGCGTTGCTGAGCGGGATCACCCTACCGGCTTGCACGCGTCGAGCAGCGCGGCCAGCGGCGCGGTGGCGAGGCACACGTGCGCATCGGCGGCGCCATAGTAGATCTTGACCGTGCCGCCGTCCTCGACAATGCCGGCCATTGGGAAAATCACGTTGTTGCGATAGCCGCCTTCGACTTCGTAGGGCGCCTCGGGCGTGATCAGCGGATCCGGCGACAGCCCGATCAGCTTGGTCGGGTCCTCCAGATCGGCCAGCGCCACACCGGCATGGTAGCGCTTCTGCCATTTTGCCTCCCAGCCGTTCTTGCCGCGGCGCGGGTCGAAGTCCACGCCGTGGATCAGAAGCAGCCACCCACGATCGGTCCGAATCGGGGTCGCGCCCGGCCCGATCTTCACATTCGCATACGGCACGTCTTTGGCGTTGATCAGGCACTTGCTCTGCCCCCAATGGATCAGGTCCGGCGAGCTGGAAATCCAGGTGCTGTACGCCTGCCCGATCCACAGCGAGTTCTCGTTGGAGTAGGAGTCGATCGCCTGCCAAAACGGCCGCTCCAGCCGGTAGTACTTGCCGTTGATCTTCTCCGGGAACAGCAGCGTGTTGCGCGAGCAGGGCATCGACACATCGATCATTTCGTAGTGGCGCAGGTCGTCAGTCACGAACGTACCCGCCTGGGGGCCGAAACCGAAGGAACAGCAGCAGGTCATGTAGTAGCGGCCCTCGAGCCGGACCAGCCGCGGGTCGTACGGCTTGCCGTAGGGTGCGTTTTCCGGCGGGAAGACCGGTTCGGGCCAGACAGTCCAGGAGATCCCGTCCGTGCTCTCCGCGACCCCGAAGTTCCGGTCGTGAGCGCCCGGCACGCCGGGCGCGGGGAAGATGTCGTTTCGGAACAACATCAGGTATTTCCCGTCCTCCTTGATGACCGAACAGTTGAAGACCAGACTCGACGGGTACGGCACGTGTTCGGCCGAGAGAACGGGATTCGCCTCGTGCCGTGTGACAAACGGCGCCGAGTGAACGTCTTCCACGATGTGCGATACGCCATGCTGGCGTGCGAGTTCCTCGAGTGTGCTCATGGGTTGTTCGCCTCCTATGCGGGTCGTGCGTTGCCGCCAAACCGATCAGGCAGAATGCGCGCATTAGTTTGCCGGGGAGACGGGGTGCGCGTCAAGCGCGCTGAGCCGCGCGGACCCCGAAAATGAGGGTGCAGCAGTGGATGCACCCTGGCGTTGTGCCCGTTTGTCGTGTCGAAGATCCGCCTGTGGTGGAAGCCCCGTGAGGGGCGCTCCCCGGACAACCGGGGCGCACGGACAGCCCTTTCGGCCGGAGGCCGATCAGCCTACGGCTGAACGGGCTTGACTACGAACGGTTCTCTCCGCGCGTCGCCATATTGAACATCGCTGGCCGCTCGACTGCCGCGTCTCTTGCCGTTGCGCCACGTTCCAGAACGAGGGGGACCGCTTGCTCCTACGGCCCCTCATTCCAGAGCACGTGCAGGCCGTCCTTGCCGGGGGCCACGATGTCGAGGCGGCCGTCGCCGTTCAGATCGGCGATGGCGAAATGGATACCGCAGCCGACCCCTTCGCCGGGCGGTCCGTAGCGGATGACGTGTTTGTCGAAAGCCGCCCCGTTCCACTTGAAGAAATACACGCCGAGCGCATCGTCACTGCCCGGGTCCTTGCCGCAATGGGCGCGGTACCGCTTGCCGGTGATCAGTTCACACTGGCCGTCGCCGTCGATGTCGACCCACTGCATGTCATGGTATTGCGAACAGTCCGGGTCGATCGGATGCCGCGTCCAGGTTCGTTCGCCGCCGGCACGCCGCTGTTCCCACCAGTCCAGCCCGTAGCCGTGCGCCTGGCCGACGATCAGGTCGTTCGACCCGTCGCCGTTGACGTCGGCCACGAGGATCGGCACGCTGGCGGAACCCAAGTCGAAGTCCGGGTGCCGCACCCACTCGCCGTGCCAGGGGTCGTCCGGCGCCTCGAGCCAGCCGGAGCGCAGCACGAAATCGCCGCGGCCACTGCCGCTGAGATCGCCGAACCCGACACCGTGCCCCTGGTTCTGCGCGCAGACGACGTGCGCATCGAACGTGCCCGTCCCTCGGCCGCGGGCGTCCGTGCGCAGTTTATACACGACCAGCGGCCCGCCGGGCGTGTTGGGCACCAGTTCGGACACGCCGTCGCGGTCGACATCCCAGGCGCGTGTGGACTCAATGCTGCCGCACGCGGCGATCACGTGCTCCGGCCATTCGCGACCGGTGCGGCCGGGGTTCTCGCGCCAGCGCAGCGTATTTCCCCACCAGCCGCCCGTCACAAAGTCCGGCCGCCCGTCGCCGTTGATATCCAGCGCGATGGTCGAGAAATCGTCGTAGTACTCGCCGTGCGCCGCAACGGGCCCGATGCGGTGCCGCCTCGTGAAGGACGGCCCTTCATACCACCACGCGCCGGACACGATATCCGGTACGCCGTCCCCGTTCACGTCGAACACGCCCGCGGTTTCATAGCGCTCGTCGGCGATCCGCTGAGTTTTCCATTTCACGGCAGTGTGTCTCCCTTTGCTCAACGCTCTCGCGATCTCACTCAAGAACCTAATCGAGAACTCACTCCCGACCGAGGACAGTCGAGGCCAGTTCGCGAGTAGGTTCTCGAGCAAGTTTGCGCTCTGATGGATCCTTGCCCGTCATCATCCGCACATACGTTCTGGCCACCCTCAAATCCTCGAGCGCCTCCCGCGCGTCGCACGGGGGCGGCGCCTCGCCGCGGACGACCTTCAGGAAATTCAGCGCCTGCTGTTTCATCGCGTGGCACCAGGGCAACTGCGGGGTAAGGGTGACGGGCGTCTCGCCGTTGCCGGGGTCGCGCAGCAGTTCGACACGGCCGGGCCGATTCGAAGCGAGCGGCGCGGGCAGCTCGAGCCGCACGTACCCGCGCTCGAAGGCAACCAGCGCCGATTCCTGCCAGTCGATACTGGTACGATAGGGCGCCATCTCCAACAGGCACGCGGCGCCGTTCGCGCTGTGCCCGGCCAGCAGGACGCCGGCCGGATCGGCGAACGTCACCTCGTACGGTTCGCCCAACAGGTGCCGCAAGAGGTTCACCTGGTGAATGTAGTAGTTCACGAAACCCTCATACCGCTTTTGCGTCGCCGTGTCCATATCCGCCGGGGCCGGATCGCTCGGCAGCCCGGGCCGGGGATCGGCGCCGTCCAGCCGCTCGTCGAACCCGCCGGCAATCCAGTCGCCCGGCGGCATGGTGACGCGCACATATTTCAGCCGGCCGAGTTCGCCGGTCTGCTTGAGCCGCGCGATCTCCGCGCTCGCATACATCGTGGCCGGGTCGCTCCGTTTGTGATAGCCGACCATGACGCGTCCGGCGGCGCCGTCCAGTGCGGCGAGTATCGCCTCACCGACCTGCACGGACCGGGCCAGCGGCTTCTCGATGAAGATGGGCCGGCCGTACCTCGCCAACCGCTCGAGCATGACGCCGTGCCGCGTGAAGGGCTGCGACGCCACGATCCCGTCAAGGTGCTCCTCGGCCAGCATGCGATCCGCCGTCTTGTAGACGCGGGCCACACCGTAACGCTGCGCGACGAGCCGGCCGGTCCGTTCGCGCAGCTCGGCCAGCGCGACGACCTCGCACCCGGGGCTCACGGCGTAGTTGCGCAGGTGCGCGCACTGCCCCATGCTCCCGACCCCCACAAACCCGATTCGAACCGTGCTTTCCGACATGGTGCCCTCCCCCATCCCGTCGCGACCCGAACGCCGCCTGCAGAGGGGAACCACGAATAAACACGAATCAACACGAATGGTGTTGAAGGCATGCTATCGGCTTCGGCCTCCTGTTCGCCCGCATTGCCGCCCATTCGCACTTCCCATTCGTCTGCCTTTGTGTCGTTTCGCGGTTCCTATTCGTGCGCATTCGTGTCCATTCGTGGTTCCTACTTCACGGCAGCCACTTCCCGCTCCGCCAACTGCCCGAACCGGTTCGCGATGGCCAGCGCCGGATCCAGCGGCACGTCGACGCCGATCGTGCCGGGTGCGACGTCTATGAGCGGGCGGGCGGCGAGCGTTCGGCCTTCGAACGGCGGCAGCCACTCGCGTTCGGCGGCAAGCATCTGGCGCGTCATGTCGCGGACCTCCGCAAGCGTGCACACGGCGGCGGTGAGCGGATCGATCGCAATCGCCTGCATGGCATACTCCGGCTCACCGGTCAGGGCGGCCTCGACGACCAGTTCCTGGACGGCGATGTTGCTCCTGTTCAGCGCGGCGAGTTGCGGCGGCAGGTTGCCGACCCGCACGGGGTGCAGGCCGCCGCCGTCCACATAGACGGGCACTTCGACGCAACAGCCCGGCGGCAGGTTCCCGATATAGCCGTCGTTGCGCACGTTTCCGTTCAGCCGGAACGGGCGGTCGGTCTGCATCGCTTCCAGGATGTAGGAGCAGTATTCGACGCTGCGCGGGGCGAGCCGCGGCGATTCGAGCGTGAGATAGTCGACGTCGCGGTACTTCTCCGCCAGCATCGCGCAGTACGTGTAGTAGGCGCCGGATGCACCGCCGAACGCGGGCTGGTCGCAGTATCGGGCCAGCGCCCGGCTGCTGCTCCGGAACCAGGGCAGATACTCGGAAAGATGCCCCGTGCTCTCCGTCATGAAATAGCCGAAATGCCGCATGACCTCCGCGCGCACCTTCTCGTTCACGTAGTAGGCCGGCTTCTCCACATTCTCACGTAGGATCGGGTACAGGTCCCGCCCGTCACGCCGGTCCTTCAGCGTCAGAAACCACGCCATATGGTTGATGCCGGCGCACAGGAACTCGATTTCGCTTTTCGGCACGCCCACGTAGCGGCTGATCAAGTCCAGCGTCGTCTGCACCCCGTGGCACAGGCCGACGAACCCGACGCGTGTCGCGCGGCCGAGTGCGAAGCCGTTGGCCGCCATCGGATTGGCGTAGTTGAGCATGAGTCCGCGCGGGCATAACTGCTCCATGTCGCGCGCGATGTCGAGCAGCACCGGAATCGTCCGCAGCCCGCGAAATACACCGCCCGGTCCGAGCGAGTCGCCAATGCACTGGTCCACCCCGAACTCGAGCGGGATCTCGTAGTCCAGCCGGAACGCCTCGACGCCGCCGACCTGGATCATCACGATCACGTAGTCCGCACCGTCCAACGCCGCGCGCCGGTCCTGGGTGGCCGTCACCGTCGCCGGCAACCCGCCCTCCCGTACCATCCGCTTCACAAACGCTTCGATCCTGTCCAGCTTCGGTTTCGTCCGGTTCATGAGGCAGATCTCGGAGTCTTGCAGCGCCTCCGTGGCCAGAATGTCGTTCACCAGCGTCTTGCAAAAGACTACACTGCCCGCTCCGATCATCGCGATTCTTGCCATGTGATACCTCCGCTCCGTACCGTCGTTCGCCGCCGCCTGCCTCGCGGGGCAGGGCAAAGATTGCTCTTGCCAGGTTTGTCCGGGCGCCACTACGATTATCTCTGATCATGTGCGTTTCGCACCGCCGCGTAAATGGCTGGGTTTGCCTTTGTTTGGCAGGAATTGCTCTCAGAAAGCAACCCGGGAGGGACTGGACTCATGCGGGGAATCGAACCTGAGGTGATGCCGGCGTGGACGCGACCGATCCGGATTCCGGCCGGGGTAGACGTCAACCATACGGAGCCGCCCCATGCGATTGCGGGTGAAAGGGGGACCTGGCGGCTTCCGTTTACGCTGTGTCGCGATGTGGCGGGCGGCTCGGTGTTGAAGGTTCAGCTCTGGGGCGGTCGCAACAACAAGGGCGTGTTTGCCGGGGCGCAGGCCGATGCGCCGGGCGCGGCCGGATATATGAGCGCCGAACTCGACGACGGCACCCGCCTGACCCTGCAGCCGGACACCAAAGGCGGCACATTCGTGGTTTCGATGCCGGCGACCGGGCTTGCCGCCGGGCGGCGCGTCACGGTGGTACTCGGCGACCGCGCGGGCGGCGGCTCCGGGTGCGCAGCCCCCCACGACCGGCTGCTGAACAAATTCATGGTGCTCTACGCGCTGCCCGCCGAGCAGGCCGAGCCGAAGTTTCCCTCCTGGGCCGGGATCAGCGTCTGGGCCGAGGGGACGGCCCATCTGATCGTCGGCGCCTGCACGATGCACGTCCTCGGCGGCGAACCGGACCGGCTGCGCGCATACGTCCCGGCGCAGACGGCCCCGAACCAACCGTTCACCGTCCTTGTCCGCCCGGAAGACAGGTATGGCAATCTCTCCTGCCGCCGCGCGGGCGAGATCAGCCTCACGCTGAACGGGGCACGCCTCCCCGTTCAGATCGAGCCGGCATCGCCGTCTACGGCCGTACGCCTGAGGACCACGCTGCCGGACGCAGGGCTCCATCGCCTCCGCGTCGAGATGCTGCCGGCCGGCCTGCGAACGGAGACAAATCCCACGGTCTGTTCGGCATCCGTGGCCGGCCCGCCGGTGTACTGGGGCATGATCCACGGCCATACGGAGATGTCGGACGGAACGGGAACGCTGGAACAGTATTTCGATCAACTCCGGAACGAAGCCGGCCTGGACTTCGCGGCGCCGGGCGATCACGACCACCGCTGGGAGACGTCGGATGCGCTGTGGCACGTCACCTGCGAGGCGGTGAAGCGCTGGCATGAACCCGGCGAGTTCGTGACCTTTCTCGGGTACGAATGGGCCAAGTGGCGAAAGAACGGGGACGGCGACCGGAATGTGTACTACCTCGACGACGACCGGCCGCTCTACCGCTCCGACGACCAGGACTACCCCGCCCCACCCGACCTGTTTGCGGTCCTGGCGCGGCACAACGAAAAGGCCATTGTCATTCCGCATCACACGGGGCACGGCGGCAATTTCTGCGACTGGAAAGACCACAGTCCGGCGCACGAGCGGCTGGTCGAAATCTTCCAGGTACGCGGCGGCTACGAATGCGCGGAAGCGGAAGGCAATCCGGCCCCGGAACGGCCCTCGCCGCATGAGCCGTATGCCGATGGCCTGGTCTGTCGCGCGCTGGCGCTCGGCTGGCGGGTCGGTTTCACGGGGGGCGGCGACGACCACGGGGGCCATTGGGGCACCGAGCACGCGGCCGGCCCGGCCGGCTACGCGTACAAACAGGGCCTGATGAGCGTCGAGGCGCATGCCTGCACGCGCGAGGCCATATTCGAGGCGCTGTACAACCGGCGCGTGGTCGCCACGACGGGAACTCGGATGCTCCTGACCTACACCCTCAACGGGCACCCGATGGGCTCCGAGCTCAGCCTCACCTCCCAGCCCGAGCTGGCCGACGCCAGACGGCTGGAGGTGACATTCCACGGCACAGGTCCCGTCCAGCGGGTCGACGTTATCCGCAACAACCAGGTGGTCCATTCGGTGCCGGGCGCCGGCGGCCCGGACCTCGCCCTGACCTGGGCGGACACCACACCCATCAGCGCCACATGGCTGCCGCCGGCCCGATTCTGCAGCCATCCGTTTTGCTTCTACTACGTGCGGGTCGTCCAGACGGACGCGGACGCCGCCTGGGCCAGCCCGGTGTGGATCGAGCCTTGAGGCCGGATATAGACAGTATCAAGCTCTGTCGAAATCTTTCTCGAAAACTTGACCGATTCCCTGTGGGACGGGCTTTCCTGCCCGTCCCCGTTTCGCGTCGGTTCACGAGTGCACGGGACGGGCTGGAAAGCCCGTCCTACGATTCGCGCGTCTTTGTTCCCGCAAGGGCGGACACGCTGTAATCTTTGTCGTAAGCGACGCTTGCCCGCCGTAGCGCTGCGCGCAGGCGGGCTGCGCCCGCCGAAGCGCTGGGCGCAGGCGGGCTGCGCCCGCCGAAGCGCTGGGCGTAGGCGGGCTGCGCCCGCCGAAGCGCTGGGCGTAGGCGGGCTGCGCCCGCCGAAGC
>JAFGHX010000049.1 GCA_016929905.1 Kiritimatiellia bacterium | reverse complement strand
GGCGGCGGCAGCTCCTCCGGCGTCGTCGCGTCGGCGATGTTCGAGTAGGCCGAGTCGCCCACCGCGTTCGACGCCTTCACCTGGTAGTAGTACGTCGTGCCCGCCGCCAGCCCGCTGTCGGTGTAGCTCGTCGCATTCGCGCCGGGCGTGGCCACGCGCTCCCACGTTGTTGTGCCGCTCAGGCGCCGGTCCAGCTTGAACCCGGTTTCGTTGTTGCTGTTGTCCGTCCACGTCACGCGGATCGCCGTGCTCGACTGCGCCGCCGCCGCGCACCCGCTCGGCGCCGCGGGCGGCGGCAGATCCGTCGGCGTGGCGGCATCCGCGGTATTCGAGTACCCCGAGTCGCCTGCCCCGTTGTAGGCGCGGACCCGGTAGTAGTAGCGCGTGCCCTGGTTCAGGCCGCTGTTCGCATAGCTCGTGACATTCGCGCCAACCGTCGCCACCTGAGTCCATGCGGAACCGTCGAGGCTGCGCTCGATCTTGAACCCGCTCTCGTCGCCGCTGTTGTCCGTCCACGTCAGCCGAATCGAGATCGACGACTGTGCCGTCGCACTCAGCCCACTCGGCGCAGCCGGTACGGTCGGCTCGCTGCTCTCATCCCACCAGCCCGCGCTCTTGAACGCATTGACCAGGCGAGTCGCGGCGCCGCCCATCCTGTTGTAGACATGCCCGCGCGCCGCGGTCCAGTGCGTTCTGGTGTATTTCGGCGCACCCATCGCCCGCTGCAAGTGGTCGCCCCACCGCGCCGATTCGGCATCGATCCCCAGACTCACCCGATCGCAGATCTTGTTCCAACGCGTTCGGGCCGGCCCGTCTGTGAGCACGCCGGTGCCTTGACAGTGCAGCTTCACCCGGCTCGTCAGCAACTGCTTGAACTTCTTGTTCTGCAACAGCTTCTGCGCCAGCTTCCCGATCCTATATTCCCCGTTCTTGTACGCTGTGTGCGCGGCCGGCCAGCCGCTCGCGTCCAGCATGGAGATCTCGGCGTCCCAACCCACATAGAAAAGCTTGCCGCTCTTCGGAAAGCACGCATAGTAGTTCCCGCGCGGCCAGTCATCGGTGTCAACGTAGGCGTTCAGAATCATGTAGTCGGCGAAACGCGTCAGATCAACTCGATCCGCCACGTAGTTGTACGCCGCGTCGGTCGCGAGGCTGTTGGCGCTGACGTAGCTGTGCAGGCTGCTCCAGCGCGAGAGACTGCCGGAGATGAGCTCCCCATCCACGAACTGCTTGCCGTGGTTGATCGCATCGTAGTCGCCCTTGGCGCCCCCGAAATGAGTGGCCGCCCACCGCGCATCCGGCCGCTCGACGATATTGTAGACGCCCCAGTACAGGCCATTGATCCACAGGTTCACGTATGTCCCGTGCACTCCATACCCGCTCATCGCGATCTGACTGTCCCGGTACCACTGGTCCCGCGCATAAACCGTTTCGTCCGCATCGTCCCCGTCGTTGCCGCCCCAGGAATAGTTCATGCCCGCACGCAAGATCAGTTTGCCGAACGTGCTCTTCGCCGTACTCGCACTGTTCGGCGCATCCGAGAAGACCGGGTAGTTCAGCGTCGCCGGCCCGCCGTCCCGGCTCTTGAACAGAACACGCAGCGTACGCTTGCAGTTCTTCCACGAGTGGCTTTTCATCGTGCAATCCTGCTGGACGCCGCCACCGCCGCCGGCCTTCATGTATTCGAACGACGCTTCCTTCTCGAGCGTGTTCTGATTGCCCGCCCCGCCGCCGCCGCCGTAGATCTGGCCGCTGTTGAACATGTCGGCCTTGGCCATGGCAAGGCAAACCGAGGGCAGCGCTTTCAACGCATTCTTCACGGCCGTGGCGTTGATGCTGGTGTCCATCTCGTAGTCCGCCCAGCCGGAATAGCGCAACCAGGTTTCGCCTGTGCCCCATTTCGTCGGATAGCCCCCCGGCCGCGCCTGGCTCACCACATCGTTCACGAAAATGTACGTCTGCGTCTGGACCTGCGACTGCGTCATGCCCGACTGGTACGCGCACGCGCGCAGACACGTCGTACGCGAAATCGAGACGGATCCGCCGTTGGCCAGAACCGTCCCGTAGGATGGGGTCGGCTTGGACCCGTCGGTCGTGTAGCGAATCGTGGCGCCCGAGGTCGCACTCGAAATCTTCACGCTGATCGTCGAGCTGTAGAACCCATGCACTTGGCTGAATGCGGGTTTGGAAACCGTGGCGGCCCAGGCACGAGTGGCGGCAAACGCGATACAGACCGCAGGAATGACAGCGTAACCATGCTTCCGAATCCTCATCTCGTCTCTCCTTGGATTCAACGGTTGAACCGGCTCCCGAAATCCCCCGCGGGCTGCATACAAGATGTAGCGGCTCCGCTCTGGAATTCACAGGTACATAGCGCGAGAAAACGGGCGGTTAGGTCTTTTTGGGGGACGCTGGCGCAAATACGCCAATGCACCCCACAGGCGGCGGCTCGCGAGGAGAGGCTGTCCCAAAACCGGGGAACAGCCCTTACGGGCTTGACTACCAACCATGCCAACAACACCGGATGTGTCGTTTGTAGTCAACGCCGTAAGGCGTGTGGCAACGTGCGACTGGGGTTTTGAGACAGCCTCAGGACGCTCGCCCGCCATTGCCCGTTTCTCGTCCAGCTGGAGGGCGAGTCTGCCGACGAGCCACTTGCCGGAACACGTTAGCGCATTTGTGAACCGCGGCGGCATTGGCCGGCTACCGCCGGGCCGTGGCGGGCGCACGATGGCCGGCGCGGTACTGGGCCTGGACCTCGGCGAGGGGAAGGGCGCGGTTGTAGATGGCCAGCCGATAGAGATCGCCGAGCCAGGGCCGGGGCTCATCGAGTTCGCCGCCGACCAGCAGAGGGAGGCCGGCCGCCCAATTGGAGAAATCGCCGCCGAACACAGGCGTACCGGGTACGAACGCGCGTGTTTTCGAGTACTGCACCAAGCCCGCAGTCCGATCTGCGCCGTTGAGGTACAGGCGGGCGTTTCCGGCCCGGTCCCGGGTGAAGACCAGATGTGTGAGTCCGGCCTGGGCGATACCGGGCGTGCAGAGCGCATCGTAGCGCGCGTCGCGTTCGGGCGCCGTGGTCATGAGCCGCGCCACGTAGCCGTACCCCTCGCCCTGCACGCCGGGGTCCATCCCGACCATGAAGTTGGCGAAATGGACATCCTGCGCACAGCTCACGATCCTGGCCGGGCCCGTCTGCATGGCGAGCAGGGGCTTGAGCCAGAGTTCGACGCTGATCTCATTGCTCAACCGGCAGGCGCGGATGAGCTTGTCTGCGGCTCCGCGCGAAGCCAGCAGCGTCGGCCGGCGGAGGGCGAGTCCGCCGCCGGGCAGCCAATCGACCATGGCCGGGTCCCGCACGTAGAGGTCCAGTGCCGTGCCGATCTGTGAGACATCGCGCACAACGGTCCCCCGGCCTTCCATGAACGTGTACAGCGCCTGCAAACCCGGCCCCGCCGGGAGGGGTCCGGTCGGCGGCGGGGCGCGATCGACGCGCGGGCTGGCGGCGACGACGCTGCGTGCCCCGAACTCGCCGCGGTAGCCGGCGAGCAGGGCGACGGACTCACGCGTCTGCCGGTTCAAGACGCGCACCTCGCCCAGCGCCACCTCCACGCGGGTCACCGCCCCGTTCACGGCGACGTCAAACCGGGTGCCGATCACAACGGCTTCGATGTGCGGGGTGGTGACGCGCAGCGGGCACCCTTTCGGCTGTGCCGGCACATCCAGTCCGAGCCGGCCGCGCGCCACCTCGATTCGCTTTGCGCCCGGCGGCAGCCCCTGCACGATCTGCCAGGCTCGTTCGATCGTGCCAAGCCCCAGCTCGTCATCCCTGCGTTCGACCCGGATCGCCGTGTCCGCCGCCAGTGCCAGGCGCGTCCCGTCCGAATAGGCAACGACCGCCGCGCCGAGCGCGCCGACTTCGAGCCCGTCGCGTTGCTGCAATGCAAGCCCGTCACGCGCGGCAACTCGCTCCTGCCCGCGGCACACAACGGCTTCCGCCGGGCTCATCACCCGCGCGACGGGCGCTTCCCGCACCGTACGAAGCCGGTTCGCGTAGAACAGGCTGCCGGCCGCAATCAGCACCGCCGCCGCCACGGCCCGGCGCAACACCCGCACACCGGCACGCCGCCGCCGCAGGCGGGCCGCCGGCCCCTCGCGCTCCGCGCGTGACGGCCCGACCCACAACTGCCGGCGCCGGCGTTTGACGATCGTCGGCTGCCGCGGGTAGCGCTCGACTTCCTGCATCACCGATTCGACCATCCGGCTCTCGTCGGCCGCCAGTTCCGCCAGCACGCGCTGTGCAAACGCCTCCGCTTCCACTTCCCGCAATTCCGCGATCAGGACGCGCTCGTTTCGGTACATGTCGAGAAACTCCGTGTACCGCTCCCGATCGCCCTCGAGGATGCGGATCAACTCGTCCGTCTGACCGGGCGCCAGCGCGCCGTCGAAGTACTCGGTCGCAAGTTGTTCGAACGTGTCCATCCCGTTACCCGTTCACAAATGCCAGCTTCTTACGGATGCATTCGCGCAGCTTCTTTCGAATCGCAAACAGCTCGAATTTGACGGCCGAAACCGACTTGCCGATCTTCGCGGCGATCGTCTCCAGCTTCACATTCTCCGCATAGCGCAACCGCAACACATGCTGGGCCTTGTCGCGCAACAGCGCCATGCATTCCTTCAGCGCCTCGCTCCGGTCATCCTCGATCGCGTCCGCCCTGCTCACGTCCTCGTCCAGGCCGTCGGTGATCAGGTGGTTGATGTAGTTCTCCCTGTTCCTGGCCTGGCGTTTGATCTTCGTGTATTCGGCCATCAGCAGGTTCTTGGCTATCACCGTCAACCACGTCCAGAACCTTGTATTCGGCTCATACCGGTCTATCCGCTTGTAGGCCTCGATGAACGCCATGTGCGCGATTTCGTCCGGATCGACGCTCGGCGGGCACGAACCCCAGATGGCGGCGCGAAGCCGGCGTTGGTAGGCCTGAACCACGGTTCTGTAGGCCGCCACATCGCCTTCCTGCACCCGCCTGACAGCCTCTTCAACCCTGCGTCCGTCCATGGCTGTGTCGTTTTCGCGCGTTTTCATCAGGTATATAGCGCCTCGCTCCCGCCGGTTAGGGGAAGAATTCCTGCGGGTATCGCGTGGTCGGATAGGAGGCGCGGAAGCGCCTCTGCCTGAACCTCTGGGAGTCTGCAGGCAGACTCCCCGCGGTTCAGCCCCGGACGAAATCGATCAGTTCCTGCGCCGTCATTCGGGCGGTGGCCGGCTTCTGGACGATGACCGCGGCCGCGCTGTTGGCGAGTTCCACCGCGTCGGCCAGGCTGAGGCCGGCGGCGTAGGCCAACGCCAGGCCCGCCCGGACCGTGTCGCCGCAGCCCACTTCGTCGACGGGCGTCACGTGCTTGCCCGTGCTGAGGCAGAACGTGGTGCCGTCGAACCCGCACACGCCCTGCTCGCCGAGCGTCACGACCGTGCTGCGGCAGCCGAGCAGCTTGTGCAGCGCGCGCACGTGCTGCTCCAGCCCGGCGTGCCGGGAGAAGCCGGGCAGCAGATTCGCGGCTTCGGCGTCGTTGGGCGCAATCAAATCGCAGCCTGTGAAGTATTCCCGGTTCGCCGGCTTGAAGTCGACGATCACCGGCACCTCATGCATGCGGCATTCCTTGATGATCTCGGCGGCATTGTCCCGGGTGAAGACCCCCTTGTCGTAGTCGCTCAGAACGACCGCGTGCAGCTTGGGCAGTTCGCGCAGGGTCTCGTTCAGCAGCGTCGCCGACGTCTCCCGGTCAATCTCCGCGGTCGCCTCTTCGTCGCGCCGCAGCACGTACTCGCCGTCGATGTAGAGCCGCATCTTCGTGGTGGTCGGCCGCGACGCGTCGCGCACGAGAAAGTGGTGCACCCCGAGCTCGTCGGCGATCTGGCGCAGTTTGAAGTAGTTCTCGTCGTTGCCCGTCAGCCCGACCAGCGAGGTGGCCACCCCGAGACTCGCGAGGTTCGCGGCCACGTTGCCCGCTCCGCCGAGGACCCGAATCGACTTGTGCGCCTTGTACGCGCGTTTGCCGGGCTTCTCGTAGTCGATGGGCTTGCTCTCGCGCGAGGAGCAGAAGTCGTAAATGTCCAGCATCACGTCGCCGACAACGAGAATCCGCAGCTCCCCGAAACGGGCGATCGCCGCCAGTATACGGTCCTGTTGTGCCCCCATGCTACCTCCCGGCGAAAGCCGCAAATCGGCTCTCAGGCAGGCTACAGCCGGACCGCCGGGAAGTCAATTCGAATGGGCGCCGCGGGAAATGGGGGGCGACTCGGTGACGCGTTGACCCGGTGACGCCCGCGCGGGAGGGATCGGGAGTCATCCGGTCGCGAAGTCACGGCGTCACTGAACGGCTACGCCGCCAGACAGTCCCAACCCTCACCCCACCGCCGCCTCCGCCAGCGCCTCGCCCGGCGTCACCACGCGGCCCTCCTCCGCGGAGCGGTAGGCGGCATAGACCAACGCCATCGTCTTGAGCGTGTCTTCGCCGCTCGTCGCGAATTCGGCGCCGCTCGCGAGGCAATCGACGAAATGCTGGAGCGCAGCCCGAATGTTGTCGGCCATGGCGGGCGTGTCGAATTCCCAGTGCTCATGGTCCCGGTCCTTGTACAGGTCCAGGCTGGTGTCGGCCCGGATCACAAGCGTCCCGTCCGTCCCGTCGATCTCCAGCAGCTCCGCCGACCACCCGGCCAGCTTCCGGCCCGGCGTGTCCCAGCCGGGTATGGGAACGGACGCCCAACTGGTCGCGATGGTGGCCGTCATCGCCGCGTAGGTCAGCACCACGACCAGTACGTCGTCGCCCTGCATGTGCGGGCTGACCCGATGCGTGCGGGCGAACAGCGAGCTCGGCTCGCCGAACAGGAACCGGAATGTATCGAAGTAGTGCGGGCCCATCTCATAGCCGAGCAGGTGCGGCATCTCGGCAAAATAGGCCTGCTGCGACTTGAACGCCGGCAACGTGAAACGCACACGGCGGTTGTGCTTGGCCAGGAACGGCATGCCCAACGCACCGGCGTCGAGCAGGTCTTTCGCTTTCCGGTACCAGGGCTCCCAGCGGAAGTTCTCGTTGATCATCAGACGCATGTTGGCCCGGCGACAGAAGGCGACCATCTCCGCGGCTTCGGCCAGACTCCGGCAGAACGGCTTCTGACAGAGCACCGGCAAGCGGCGTGCGGCGGCCAGCTTGACCAGCGCCGCGTGCGAATAGGGGCGCACGCAGATGTCGATGAAATCCAGGTCCGCCCGCTCCAGCATCGTCTCGACGGCGCCAAAAACGTGCGGGATGCCGAATGTGGCCGCTACCGGATCGCGGCGTTCCGGGTGCCGGTCGCAGAGTGCCACAATCTCCGCGTTCGCCACACGCGACCACCCTTTCAACTGCCGCTCGCTCCACGCGCCCGCCCCGATCATCCCGCCGCGCCAGGGTCGTCTGTCGCTCACTGTCCGTGCCCTCCCGATGGAATGGACCGTGGGACCCGAGTCATCGGCCAAGTCGATCACCCCACCGCCCACAGTCCCAGCGCCCACAGTCCCACGGTCCCACGGTCCCACGGTCCCACGGTCCCACGGTCCCACAGTCCCACGGTCCCACAGTCCCCCCACACTCCTAAACGCAACACAGGGCCTGCCGCCGGGTCACGATCTCCGCCATCAGCGTGTCGTAGCCTGCGACAAACGCGTCGCGGAAGAGCTGGACCGGCCCATAGCCCGCGAACGCCTCGTCGGGCAGCCCATCGGTATGGTACGCGCGCCGGAAATCGACGAACTTGTCGCACAGCTCCTCGATCACGGCGGCGGGCGGCTGTGCGTCGATCCGCGAAACGACCGGCTCGTCCGCCTGCAGAAGCTCTTCGGCCATGCGCCAGTTGATCGTGATGTGCAGTTCGCCGCCGACGAGTTCGGTGAAATGGCGCCTGTGGCGCGCGCCGCCGCCCATCAGCGTCGCGTGGTACCCGCGCGCTTTCAGGAGTTGATGCTGCTTGCGCGCGACCGCACAGCCGGCCTGCGCCAGGATCTCCGGCGCCACCTCGATTCCCTCGCGCGCCGCCGTCCTGGCCAGGTACTCATCGAAGATCCCCGAGATATGGGTGACATAGAAGGGCGGATGCTTGCCGGTCGCCCGCGCGGCGGCGGCGTACAGCTCGCAGATGCGCACCGCCTGCGCGAGCGAGAAGACCTCGGTCGCGCAGACGGGGATGTCGGCCGCGACGCACTGCTCGATGGCCTGCATCCCGCCCTGAATGACCGGGATCTTGGCCATGACGTTCGCGCCGAGTGCCCGGTTGGCGAGCGCCGCCTCGAGCACGGCATGCGTGTCCTCGTCACGATGCGGGAAGTCCTGCATCGTCACGTAGCCGTGCGCGCCGCCGGTCCGGTCGTAGAGCGGCCGGAACGCCTGAATCACGCGCGCGGTCGCACGCCGGTAAATGCGCCCGGCCGCGTCCTCGTCGTCGCCGGTTTCGCAGACCGCCGTATCGAGGATGGGCCCGATGTACTCGGGATCGCGGGCGAGCAGTTTCGCGCAATAGGCCGGATTCGTCGTGCAGCCCACCGCGCCGGCCGCGACCGCGGCATCGAGGTCGGCCCCGTTCGGATTGTTCACCCACAGCCGGGTGGGCGTCGCGGCGTGCACCCGCTGGAAATATCCTGTCGTCATGCTCCGCTCCTTCCGGCGCGTGCCGCCGGCCGCGCGAACGCGCAGCGCGCGCGGCACGCGTCGTCACCGCGCCCCGGCCACGATCCCGCCGCGGATGACGGCGGCGTCCACCGACTCGTCGCCGATCACGCCCTCGCCCGCGCCTTGCTCCCCGCCCGTGTGCGTCAGGATCAGGTCGATCTGTTCCCGAATGCTCTCCGGACTGAACGCCCGTTTCCAGTCTTTCTTCAACATGATCCCGTCGCCCATCTTGAGGATCTTGTGGGCGCCGTCGGAGAAGAAGCCGCCGAACCCGAACATGACCCACAAGGTGGCGGTGACGTGCCCGAGCAGGAAATCGAAGGCCGCCTTTTCCGGCACGCCCCGTTTCACGACCTCATCGTAGCCCGCCTTGATCGCGGCGCAGCATGGCCCCGCCACCGTTTCCGACACGACGGGTTCCAGCAGGATCATCTGCTCCACCGTGAGCCGGTGCACGTCGAGGATGGGCGCGTACACGATCGAGGCGATCCGGACGCCCTGCGCGTAGTGCGTTTCGGCGCCCTGGTACAGCGCGGTCACGATGTGCTGGCCCGGCTTGCGCTTCTCGAGAAACGAATGATGGCAGGGATGCGAGACGAAATAGCCGATGTCGTCGCGCTTGGGCAGCTTGCCCGAAAAGGCCGCGCAGGGGTCCAGCATCATCACCAGCGCGCCGGCCGGCACCTGCGGCACGATCGCGGCGGCAATCCCGAGCACCTCCGCGTCCGGCAGGGCGAACACGACCACGTCGGCGTCCGCCACGGCCTGTTCCGCGGGCGTCACGCCGAGCCCCAGCTCCCGGAGCACCGCGATGCCTTCCTCGGCGATCTCCACGCAGCGCAGATCGAACTCGCCCGTCGCGTTCAGCTTCTTGCACGCACCACGCCCCATCTTGCCGCCCGCCCCGAAGAAGGCGAGCCTGATCTTGGCTTTGCTCATTTCTCTTTCCTCCAGTTGCCGGGTTCTGCCCGGATTCACACGGACTCACACGGACTGACACGGACTGGCACGGGCCGGCGCGGGCCATCAGTCCCGCTGCAGCAACACCGCCCATTGGCCCGGGCCGGGCGCCGTCAGCTTGTGCCGGCCGCCGGCTTCGGCCGCCCGCTCGGCTTCCCAGCGCGAAGCCCCGATATTCAGCCACCGTTCCCGCAGGACGCCGCACGCGTCCTGCAGATCCAACTCCACGGCTCTGTCGCCCTCGCCCGTGAAAAACACCGCGTAGCGTTCGCCCGGCGCCGCCATCGCGTAGGCCTCGTTCTCCTCCCGCGCCGTGAGCCGCGCCGGAGCCGGCGCCATGCCGAAAACGCACGCCGCGTCGGTGAACAGGCGCGCGCTGCGGATGTGCGTCTGCGCCGTCGTGCCGAGCCCGAACCCCTCCCGCAGCCCCGCCGGACTGAACGGCGTGTGCCGATGGAACCGAATGCTCGCCGCGCCGCCGAAGATCGCCCGCCACATCTTGGCCGAGGCCTCCGCGTCAGACGGCGACACGCGGCCCGAACCGAAGTCGGCGCCCGTCGGCCAGTTGAAGTGATAGCACTTGGTGTGGTTGATGGGGCGGGCGCCGTGCTCCAGGACCCTGGCGCGGTACCACACCAGATTGTCGTACTGCGCCTGCCCGCCGTTCCCGTTGTTCTGCGAGATGTCGCAGAACGTGTACACGTCCGGGTTCGCGACCGGCACCTGAATTTCCGGGTTGTGCCAGTCGCGGAATTCCGTCGTCACACACGGGGCCGGCTGGTGAAACCGGCGCGAGTCGCACACGTACGCGGCGCGGCCCTGCGCGCGCGCGCGGTCGCGGATGAACGTCGCCCAGTACCGGCCAACGGCAAAATCGATCCCGCTCTCGTTGTCGAGCTGGAACAGGACGTGATCGTAGGCGAGACACTCATCCACCAACCGCCCCACGAAACGACACTGACGGGCCAACAGGACACGGTCTTGCGAGACCGGCGCGTGATGAAACCCGTTATAGAACGCCGTTCGGCCCGGCTTGAGCGACAGCGTGTCCGACCAGGCGTAGTTCACGTTGTTGTTCGGGTTCCAGGGCGAACAGTACCATCCGTTGCCCGGCTGATCCGAATGACCCGCTTCGTTCCACATGTCCCACACTTCGACCTGCGCGATGATCCCGCGCGTGTGCGTCGCCGCCAGAAACGAACGGAGCCTGCCCCAGTACGCTTCGTCCCACTGGTCCAGATCGTACCGGCCGTCGTCGAGCCGCTTGAACGGATACGGCAACACGTCCCAACGGTACCCGTCCGGCGTGTACTCGCGCGAGCTGATCGTGCAGCGCACGTAGTTGCCGCCGCACGCGCGCAGCGTGTCCAGATGCGCCGCCAGCCGCCCGTCCTCGCCGGCCCAGTGAAACAGATTGTCGCGGTCCGAACCGCCCAGAAGCAGGACCGGCTTCCCCTTGTACTGCCAGTACATCGGATTGGCCGCGTACGGCCGAATCGCCTCGGCCGGGCCCCGCACGTGTATCACTTGTTGCGTCGCGTCGGTCATCGGATTGGCCCTCCTTGCTACCCCCAACTCTACCGCACCCGCCACGGGAAAGCATGGGGTAGCTCCTGACTCTTGAGACCGGAAAGCGTCCAAAATGATCATTCCGGGGTTGCGCGCGCCGGACGCGCGCGATAAGCTGGGCCGCGAACGCCTCGTGCGTTGGTGCCATCATGAAACCCACGGCCCAATTCAGAGTCTGGCTGACCGGACGGCTCAAGGCCCTGCCGCCGGGCGCGCGGCTGCCCACGGACCGGCAACTGGCCGGGACGTTCGGGTTGTCGCCGACGACGGTGCGCCGCATTCTGAAGACCTTCCGGGATGCGGAGCGCGTGGTGCGCATTTCGGGCAGGGGCACCTTTGTGCCCGGCCGGGCGGCGCGCGTGGAGCCCGCCGCGCCGGCGACCTCGGCGGAGAATGTCGTCAGCCACATTCTGAACTCGATCCGCGGCGGCCAGCTTCGGCGCGGGCAGAGCCTGCCGCCGGCGAAGCAGGTCGTGCACGCGTTCGGGGTGTCGCACGGCACGGTGCGGGCCGCCTACGAAGCCCTGCGCCGCCAGGGCCACGTTGCGCGTGTGGGCCGGCGCTACTGGGTGGGCGATTTCCGCGAGACACTGACTGTTGAGACGAAGAAGGAAGTGTATCTGTTCCGCGACGGACCGGGCGACTTCCAGCATATCTTCCGGGAAGACTGGCTTGCGCAGGCGTACCAGAAGATGGAACGCGAACTGATCGCGAACGGGTACTTTCTGCTGTTCGCGCCGAACGCGGCGTTTCCCGCGCTCGTGAAGCAGTGGCGCCGCCAGAAGCGGGCGCCGTACGGCTTCGTCTTCTTCGCCATCGACGCGGACCGATACGAGGCCGTGCGGCCCGCCGTACGGGAACTGGAGCCGCTGTGCGAACGGCTCGGCCGGGGCAAGCCGCGGATCCTGCTGGACTGGCGGCTGGGCACGGTCCCGCACCGGCCGCACGGCACCTGGGTATTGTCACGCGGCAATCTGCTCACCGTCATGGCACGCGAACTGGCCGCCTATCTGCACAGAAAACGGCACCGCACGGCCCTGGTCTTCGGCAGCGGGCCCGGTTCCATTCTGTCCCTGGCGAAACTGCGCGCGGAGATCAAGCACCTGGACGAACGGTTCGCCTTTCGGTTCGTGCTCCCGGCCCCCGACCGCCGGGCCGGCACGAAGCGCCGCATCATGGCGCGCGTACGCGCCGCCATGGCCGGCAGCCCCGCCATGCCGTCAATCGTCGGAAAGTACGAACCCGTGCCGCCCGCCGTGCTCCTGGCGGAAACGTTTCTCGTGCGGGACTACGACGAAGCCTACGACCGCTTCCCCGACGCCGGTGTGTGGGTCGTCCAGACCGACCGCGAGGCGGAAGCCGTGCTGAACTGGGCGGCGCAGGCGGGTGTCCGCATCCCGCGCGCGCTCGGCCTGATCAGCTACGAGAACAACCCGCACTTCTACCATCTCGGGCTGAGCGGCTGCTACCCCGATTATGAACAGATCGGCCATCAGATGGCGCACGTGATCATCGGCGATTTCCCCGTCGCGCGCACCTCGCGCGGATTCGTCAAGGCGAACGCGCTGCTGGTCGAGAAACTCACAACCTGACGGGGTGGACAAGCGGACCGGCGGACCGGCCGCGGGTGAGAGTCCGGGCTGGTCAGCCCCCGGTTGCCTCTGGTAGGCTTCGTCAGAGCGCAAGGCGTGGATGGCACGGAGCCGGAATTGCCAAGGAGGTGCGGCCATGCCAAGAGCGACAGCGTTCCCCCTGATTCTGACCGTGTTGACGTGCCGGCTCGTCTTCGCCGCACCGGCGGCGGCGGCTCCCGCCGCGCCGGGACCGCCACTCCCGCAGCAGCCGCTCTCCGGCGCGATCCAGGTCCCGGACGACCGGCTGGCGGACTGGCTCGCACCGGCGGCAACGCTCGAACGGGTCGCGCCACGCCGCGCCCCGCTAGACGCCGGGCTGCTCGCCATCGCGATCGTGGGCGATGTGGGGGGCAACACGGCCACCTACAAGAACGACATGGACGGCGCGGTGGCCGCACTTCAGAATCACGGCCTCACGGTCACGAAGTTCTATTACGGCGACACCACCTTCGGCTGGTCAGACATCGTCGCCGCCGCGCCGGGCGTCCACTTCCTGCTCTATATGGGGCACGGGGTTTACAGCGGAACGATGCCCTACCCCACCTCGGTCGGCGGATTCTACCTGGGCCCGAGCAAGTACGTCTCATCCAATCAGATCCGCACCGACCTGAACGGCGTGCTCGCCGCCGACAGCCTCATGATCTTCAGCCACGCCTGCTTCACCGCCGGCAGCGCGGGCGGCGACCCGCCCGATCTTGAGCAAAGCGAAGCCGAACGCCGCGTGCGCCTGTACGCCGATCCGTTCACCGACATCGGCATGAAGGCCTACTTTGCGAACAACTACTTCAATTCGGCCGCGCGGACCGTAAACCTGGTGATGGGCGGCTCGACGATGGAAAACGTGTTCAAGGGCGGGACCGGCTACCAGGCTTCGCGCTTCGTCGATCTCACGTACGCGGAACCGGGCTACGACTTCTGGCTCGACGGTACGACCGGGGAATGGAGCCTGTCCTTCGTCGGGATACCCGCCTATGTCTTCGCGCCGGACCTGCCACCGGACGCCGACGCGCCCGTCAAGCCGAACCAGCTCCGCGTCGTGGTGCCGGGGGGGGAGTAGGGGCGCGAGACCGCGCCGGGGCGGGGCGCGAGAGCTCGCGCCCCGGCCGGAATTCCCCGGCGGCACAAGGTCCCCCCGAAGGGCCCGGGCCTTCGGCCCGGAGGAAGCGGCGGGACGCCGCTTCTACTATCCATGCCGCACGCGCAGCACCAGCCCGTGGCGGAATTCCGGCAGCGTCAGGACCCCGGCGGACAGCTCCGTCGTCCCGCGCGGTTTGCGCCATTGCGAGGCAACGGCCAGCTCGCCGCTCTGAATCCCGAGCGGCGCCAGATCGACGCTTGCCCCGCGGACCACGGCCGGCTCCCGGCCGTCGCGCAGCACGTTCTGCCAGGTGTCAGCCTTGTTCCGCACCCACGCCAGCAGATGCGTGCGCCCGCGCAAGGCGAGGAACCAGAACCGGTCCGTCGAGAGGTCGACCGGCTCGAACGCTTCGCGGTCGAGCGGCACGCCGGCAAGGGTGTCGGCCAGCGCTTTATAGCCGCTCCACAAGTTCTTCTGGTCCACGTACTCGCCCCAATGCCAGATGTGGCCCGAGCCGGCCGCCCCGGCAAAGAAGGCCGGGTACGTCGTGTCGTGAAAGATGAGCCCGCGATGGTCCGCGCGATAGTAGCGGAACGGACCCGAGTGGTTGTCGTTCACGCCGCCCGTCTCCGCCAGCAGGACCGGCCGGTCGGGCCGGCGCGTGCGCTGGATGGCGTCCACCGAGAAGGCGACCGGCTCGGAGCAGACGGCCAGCTTGGCGGGGTCCTGCAGATGGCCCTGATCCAGGTAGCGGTGCACCTGCTGGAAGTCCATCTCCGGCATCTGGAAATCCCGATACCAGGTCATCTGCTTCTCTTCGCGATCGAAACTGCCGATCGAGTTCGTGACCAGGTTGCGCGGCGAAAGCGCCTTGACCGCCGGCAACATCTTCCGCGTCCACTCGCGCTGCACGGCCCAATCCGACGTCCGGCAGCAGTTGATCTCGTTCCAGAGCTCCCACGCCAGGATGACGGGGTCATCGCCGTAGCGCGCCGTGAGCGCATGCACCTTCTTCATCCACAACGACTGCCAGCCGGGGTCCTGGAACCATTCGTCCATGTCGCGGGGTGCGCGCCCGTCGGCCGAATGCCGGAGCCGGCGCGGCTGGGAGCCGCCGCTGTCGAAACAGCGGAAATTCTCCAGGCACAGTTTGAGCCGCACGCCGCTGTGACGGGCCAGTTCGACGACGCGGTCGAGCGCCTCGAACCGGAGCAGATCGTGCTCGCCCGCCGTCTCGGTCTCGACCTGCAGGTAGCCCGTGCCCAGCCAGAGCCGGGCGAAGTTGGCGCCGTTGGCCTTCATCGCCGCGAACCAGCGCGCGTAATCGCGCGCACCGAGCGTGGCCGTCTGGCGTACGCGCTCGAACTCGGCGCCTTTCGCCAACGGGTACTGTGGCAGCACGCACAGGTTCAGCCCGATCGCGCAGTACGGCGAGCCGCCGCTGTAGCGGAAGTAGCGCGCGTCGTGCGGGCTGATTTCCACGTAGCCCGGCCTGCCCGCCTCTTCGCAGACGAATTCGCCCTGCGCCACGGGCGCGGCCCCGCTCAGCGCGCGCCAGCGCCAGCGGCCAAGCGCGTCCGGCGTGAAGCGAACGGAGTCCACTTCCCCGCCTTCGGGCCGGATCGTCTCGTAGCCGTGTTCGTCATACTCGAATGCCGCCGGCTGCCGCCGGAAGACAGGACGCGTGCAGGCCTGTCCGTCCGGCCCCGTGAACTCGACCCGATCGGCGGCCTGCCCGACCGGGAAATCCGCCGCCCATCGCCCGTACCGCGCTGTCGTCCGCATCGCGCTGTCGCTCCTTCGCCGCCAGTGGAAGACCGGATACGGCCGGGCGCTTTGCCCGGCAGTCAGCGAAGCATAGTCGTGCGGATACGTGGGATGTCCAGCAAAAATGTCGACTTGTGCCGTTTTGTAACAAACCGCTAAGCCCGGCATTATAGGCTGGCTCGCGCGGGCGAGCGGTGGTAGAATTGACGGCCTGTTAACTATGAAAATCGACCTGCACGTACACAGCCTCGAATATTCGGCCTGCGCCACATGGTCGGCGGAACAGCAGGTGGAGGCGGCCATGGAGGCGGGCCTCGATGCGCTGGTCTTCACGAACCACCACTGCCTGGTCCCCGTGGATCGACTGGCGGACCTGAACGCAAAATACGCACCGTTCCGCGTGTACGGCGGGATCGAGATCGGGTTCGAAACCTGGGAAGACGTGCTGGTACTCGGGCTCCATGACCCGGCTCTGGAGGCGGAAACCTGGACCTATCCCGCGCTGCACGCCTATGTGCGCGAGCGCAACGGGCTCATCGCACTGGCGCATCCGTACCGGATCGATCCGCAGATCCACCTGGATATCGACGCCTGCCCGCCGGACGCCATCGAAGGCCGCTCACACAACACGCCGCATCCCGTCGAACAGCAGATCCGTAAGCTGGCGGCCAGGTTGCGCGTGCCGCTGCTGAGCAATTCCGACTCGCACGGCCCGCACAGCCGACCGGGCCGATACTACAACCTGCTCGAGCGCACGCCCCGGACCGAGAAGGACCTGATCGCCGCGCTCAAGGCCGGCCGGTTCACCTGCCACGCGCCGAAAACCGGGCATTCGCTGGAGAGCTGAGGTGGAGCTGGAAACTGGAGACTAGAAACTAGAAACTAGAAACTGGAAACTAGAAACTAGAAACTGGAGAGAGGGGCATGACTGGTGGAGCCCCGAGGACTGCGAAAACATCGTACGGCAAGCGGGCCCATAGTCTCCACCTCGCATGTTCCGACGCCACCCTAACCAGTTTCAAGTCTCCAGTTTCCAGTTTCGAGTTTCCAGTTTCCAGTTTCGAGTTTCCAGTTTCCAGTTTCGAGTTTCCAGTTTCCAGTTTCGAGTTTCCAGTTTCCACTTTCGAGTTTCCAGTTTCCAGTTTCAACCTTCCAGCCACACCTTCACCCGATAGAACAGCGGGCCCGGCGCGCCGGCGGCCGGCCGATAGGTGACCGGCTGGCCGGAGGCGGCGACGCGCGCATAGCCGGGCACCGCCACCCAGTTTTCGCCCGACGCGCCGCTTTTCTGTTCAAGCGCGTAATAGCGCGCAAGCCCGGCATAGCCGTCGCCTTCCGCTTTGACGGTCTCAAACGTCACCACGATCTCGCCCGCCGCCAGCGCCACGTCCACGCCGAGCCAATCGGCGCTGCTGCCCGGATCGGTTCCGGCGATATACTCGTGCAGGTTCGATGTGCCGTCGCCGTCCGAATCGGCGTCCGCACCCTGCCCCGTGCCGTTGAGATGGCGGTTCTCCCAGTCGTCCGGCATCGCGTCCTGGTCGCTGTCCGCCGACGCGGACAGCGCATGCCGAATCACGGACAACGAGCAGTCCATCGCCAGGTCCCCGCTGCCGAGCGATCTGTTGAACGCCTGCACCGCCAGCACGTTGGCCCCGGCCCGCAGCGCGGGCATGCCGGCGCCCGCGAGCACGGCGCTCCACACGTCCGACCGGTTCTCGACACTGAACGCGGTGTACGGCACGAACTCGCCCCGGCTGCCCGCCACGTTCACGCGTGCGACCTCCTCGCCGTTGATCCACATGATGAAGCCGTCGTCGTATCGGGCCCACAGGTTCAGTTCGCCGACCTGGGCCGGGTCCTGCACGACGAACTCCCGGCGCATGAAGACGCAGGAGTAGGCGTTCTGCATGTCGGCCAGCGTCGTGCCCAGTTCGGGCTGGCCATAGCCGAGCGGCGCCGCGCCCGTCGACCAGCCGCCGTCCTGGAACCCGAGCCCGCGCCAGGCGGTCGCCGGCGCCGAAGCTTCCGCGGTCCCCTTCCGGTACCGCCAGACGGCGCCCGGGCTGACTTTCTCGGGCAGGCCGGCGGGATTGTAGCCCGTGAGCATGAGGGCATTGGCATACTCATAGCCGCGCAACGTCACCGTCAGATCGCCGTCGGCGCCGGGCTGAATCTCGTCGAACCGCACGACGAGCCCCGCCGCGGTGTTCTCGCCGCTGTTGAACGTGGCGGAGGCGGAACCGGGCCCGGCGAAGTCGACGCCGGCCGAGCTGGTGTTGACGAAGCTGTCGGCGTCGCCGAGCGTGACGGTCGTGAGCCGGTCGGTGTAGCCGCCGGCCCGGTTCGCGAAGAGCACGAACGCGTACGCGAGCGCGGGGTCGAGCTTCGCGAAGGTCAGCACCAGGTTGTTGTCGCCATAGCTCACGACGCCGGCCGCATCCACGATCCCGCCGAATACGGCGCAGGCGTCGGTGCCCGGCTGCGCATCGGCGCCCTGCGTCAGGACCGGGTCGCTGCCGCCGGTGTTGAGCTGGAGCGTGGCGCTGAGCGGCTGCCCGTTCAGATAGTTCACCAGCGCGCCGCTCTGCCCGCGGGTCAGCGTCGTGATGTTGGCGGCCGCCTGCCCCGCGCCCCACGCCAGATCGTTATAGGCGATAAAGGCGATATGCGCGCAGTCGACGAACACCTGCATCTCGTCGGCGACCGGGTGCGCCCCGTCGTCCGCCGTCAGGCGCAATACGTAGGCGCCGTCCTGCGGGAAGACCGCCTCGGTAACCGCGGCGTACGGCGGGTCGAACCCGACAACGCCGGGGCCGCTCACCTGCTGCCAGCGCACGGCCAGCCTGCCGCTCGGCAACAAATCGTCCGACACGCGGCCCGCAAGCGTGGCGCGGCGCGGGAACGACACGGCCCGGTTCGGGCCGGCGTCGACTTGCGGGGCCGAATCCGACGGGCTGTCGGCCGTCGTCAGGACCAGCACCCAGTCGCCGGCGCCGGGCCGTGCGAAGGTCTGCACGCCGGTGTTGGGGGTCGTCCCCGCGACACTCGTGTACGCGCCGGTGTCGGGGCTCATCCACCGGGCGCTCACCGCCGCGCGGAACCCCGTCATGTCGAGCTGGAGCTCCGCGTTGTCCGGCAGGTAGGCGATGGCCAGATCGCCGGCGGCCGCGGCGCCCAGCACCATCTTCTTCTCCTGCACGGAGGACTGGTTCCTGATCCGCTCGTGCGCGGGCGCCAGCCGCCACCAGTGCACGCTGTTGAACAGCGCCACGATGTGGCCCATGTCGTAGGCGCCCGGCAGGTTCAGCTTCGACGACCAGGTCGACCCCCAGGACCAGAGCCCGCTCGCCCCGTACGTGTAGCCGCATGCGCCGGAGAGCAGCGACAGATACGCCGTCTGCCGCACCACCTGCGGCGTGCCGTTCTCGGCCCCCTCGTACAGGGCTTCCCCGTTCACCGACGCCTTCGCCGGCTCGAGCGCGCGCAGGTACAGCGGCATCTCGCGCGCGCGGCCGGTCACGTAGGCGAGCTGCTGATCGCCGCGCCATGCGTTGTGGCCGCTCTGGAACATGTCGAAACTCAGCCACGGCTCGGTATGCAGATTGTCCTCCACGGGAATGGTGCCGAAATGGTTCGAGATCAGATGCTCTTGCGTCGCCGCGCGCAGCGCGCGGCCCACGTCCCGCATCAGCGGCGCGTTCTCGAACGCGTCATCGAAACTCGGCGAGAACATGATGAAGTTGCCGAACAGCCGCGCCGCCAGATTCCGGGCGAAGAGCTGCGCCTCGGCCGAGCCGGGGTAATCGTAGGTCGGCGCCATCGCGCCAACCAGAAAGAGGACCAGCCCCTTTTCATTGGCGGTCTGCACCTTCTGTTCGTAGCCCTGCCAGAAGGCGGGGTTCCACTGCTCGAGCCCGGTGCCGGTGAACGGCGCGTTCCCGTTCCGGTCCTTGCCGCCCGTCCAGGTGGGCGCGATCGCGATCTGGACGACGCTGAACCCTTTCGCGACCCGGTTGTCCAGATAGGTCTGCCACTCGGCCGTCGTCGACTTGGTCGCCCCGGCCCAGCCGGTATCGCCCAGCCAGAAGAAGGGCGTGCCGTCGCCATAGGTGAGGTACCGGCCGTTCGCGCTCACGCGCAGGAACCCGCGCCGGTAGAGCGTATTGCTGCCGGAGTAGGCGGCGACTTCGACGGTGCCCGCCCTGTTGTGCAGGCCCGAGTTCGCGGGGTCGGAGCATTCCGTGCGCCAGGTCCAGGTGCCCGGTTCCGGGAACGCGCAGCGGATCTTGAAGATGTCGCCGCCGTCCCAGAAGCCGTACGTGCGGAGGGTCCGGCCGTTCGGCCCCTCGTAAACGACGCTCAGTACCACGTCCGCGTAGGGGTTGCCGTAGCGCGTCGTGCTCGTCAGGGTCTGCTCCCAGCGCTGCCATACCATCAGGCCCGCCTCCTGCGTTGTCGCGGCCGCCACCGCCGAATAGGGCGAATCGCCGGCCGCATTGCCCGCCTTCACCATGTAATAGAATTTCGTGCCGGCCGGCAGCCCGGTATCGGTGCAGGTCGTGACGTTCGCGCCCGGTTCCGCGATCCGCACCCAGTCCGATGCGCCGCTCTGGCGCCGGTCGATCTTGAAGACGGTCTCGTTGTCGCTGTTATCCTGCCATGTCACCCGGATCCGGCTGGTCGACAGCGCGGCGGCCGCCAGGCCGCCGGGCGCGGCAGGCGGGACGGGCGCCGGCTCGTCGCCGGTCGCGATGAGCGCGACGGCGTTGGCATAGAACTTCGGCGGAGCGGCCGAGCCGCCGTCGGATACCGTAAGGGTGACGATTCCGTCCGCGCCCGGGTCGACATCGGCGAACCGCGTCACGTACCCGCGTGTCGTGTTCCAGCCGTGACAGATGACGGTTGAACTGTCGGAGCCGCCCGCGAAATCGGCGCCGGCCGTGCTCGCGTTGCGGAACGAGGCGGCGCCCGAGATGGCGACCTGCGTCAGGCGGTCGGTGTAAGAGGCGCTGTGCCGGTTGCCGAACAGGACCAGCTCGTAGCGAAGCGCCGGGTCGAGATTCGCGAAGGTGAGAACGAGCGGCGTGTCGGAGTAGGAGACGGCGCCCACGCCGTCCACCCGGCCGCCGAACACGGCGTAGGCGTCGGTGCCGACCCCGGCGTCCGCGCCCTGGTCAAGGTACGGGCCGTCGCCGCCGCTGTTCAGCGCCAGGGTCGCGGCGACCGCGCTGCCCGCGATGTAATCGACCAGCGCGCCGCTCTGCCCGCGCGTGTGCCGCGTGATCTTGCTCGAGGGCTGGCCCGACGCCCACGCCAGATCGTTGTAGCAGAGGAACCGTACGTCGTCGCCGCAGACGGTGACGAACACGGGCGCGCTCTCGACCGTGTGCCCGGCGTTGTCCGTGGCCAGCGCGGTCAAGGTGTAGGCGCCCGCGTCCACCTCGGACCAGACATAGCGGTACGGCGCGGCGGTGTCCTCGCCGAGCTTCGTCGAGCCCGCGAAGAACTCCACACGAACGACCGACCCGTCCGCGTCGGCGGCGGCCGCCTCGATCGTGAGGCCGCCGCTCGCCCGTACCACCGCCTGATGCGCGGGGCTGGTGATGCTGACCGCCGGCCACTGCGCCGAGACGTCGTCGAGCACCAGGACCCAGTCGTTGCCCGTGCCGCTCGACGGCGGCGTGAACACGCGCTCGCCGCCGGTGGCGACTGCCTCGGCCGGCTGCCAGCTCCCGTCGCGCGGGTTGTACCACGTGGCCTGCGCCACGCTGCCCGAGAGCCGGTCCATCCGAACCGTTACCGGATCGCCCGACGACACGTAGACCAACGCGTAGCGGCCGTCCGCCGCACGCGCGGCCTGAACCCGGTCGTCGCCCGCGCCCTCCGGCGAAACCAGCAGGCCCTGGTCCGGCGCCCGGAGCGCGACCGGGCGCGATTCGATCAGGGCGCGCACATGCTTCATGTCGCGCGCGCCGGGCCGGTTCAGGTCGGTCTGCCACGTGCTGCTCAGGTTCCAGATCCCCTGCCCGCCGTACGTGTGCCCGCATGCGCCGGCGAACAGGGCCCAGTACGCCTTCTTCCGTACGTCCCAATCGTCGATGTCCGCCTCGATCTGCTCGTAGGCCGGCTCGCCGTCCAGGGTGGGAATGGCGGGCGACAGATTGTAGTCGGCCCGGATCCGGCTGTAGTTCGCGTAGTTCTTGGTGTGCGCGGATTGCACCATGTTGAAATCGAGCCACGGCATGCCGTGGAACCACATGCCGGACGAGCAGTTTCCGCCGCGCGGGTGGTACGTCATCAGAACCGTGTCCCAGGCCGGGTCCGGCTGGTCCCACTCGCCGCTCACGCCCGAAACGCCTTTCACAATGCCCTCGGCCAGCCGTTCCGTGACCTTCCGGATCTGGGCCTCCGTCATGTCGGGATACGAGTTGTTATAGTTCCCGTCGCCGCGATAGTCGCCGCCGAGAATCCAGATCACGTTCGGCTTGTTGCGGTAGCGCGCGCCGAGCCATTCGGCAAACACGCGCACGTCGGGATCGTCGACGAAATAGCCGAGATGCGAGAGCGGGATCGGGCAAATCCCCACGTACATGCCGAGCGAGGCCGACCGGTCCACGATGTAGTCCAGATGCTCGAAGAAGGGCGTGTTGGGCGTGGCGATGTCGTTGTTCAGCAGCATCACGTTCCCGTACGCGTCCTTCGAGTTCGGCGTGCTCTTCTGCCCGAAATCGAGCAGAAAGAGCTGGATGCCCGTGAACCGCTGGTCGAGCCGCGCCTGCAGATAGACGTCCACGTCCGGCCGCTTCAGCCTGTGGATCGTGCGCCAGCCGGTGTCGAACAGCCAGAAGAACGGCGCGCCGGTATCCTTCTTGACCAGATACCGGCCGTTGTCGCTGACGCGCAGATCCGTGCCGACCGCCAGCGCGCCCGAGCTCCACACCAGAGCCAGACCGGCCAGCGCGCAGTACGCCAGCCACTTGGACAGATGCACCGCATGCCTGCTCATCATCGTCTCCTTCCTTCGAGTTAACCGATCGCCGCCGCCTGCTCACACCCTTCTGTTTCGGTTCAACCGGCCGGCACCCGCGCTTCGGCGTTCGCCGGCCGGCGTTCGAGCGCCGCGGAATCGCGCCCCGCCGGCGTGCCGCGTCCGCGCGGGCCGCGCGCATAGTGCAGCCGCACCTCGTCGGCACTGAGCGCGCGGTCGTACACGGCCACGAAATGCAGCTCGCCGAGCCAGGGGAAGATACCGTTGATCTCGTTGCCCAGCACCATGTACACGTCGCCAAGCCAGACGGAGAGGTCATAGCCCGTGCCGCTGGCCGACCGGGCGCGGTCCGTCCGATCGTGGCCGTCTATGTGGAGCCTGTTCTCGCCCGAGGCATCGCGCGTGTAGACCACGTGCGTCAGACCGGCCGACACGCAGCCGGCCGGCGAAACCGTCTCTTCCATTCCCTCGTACATCCGGCGCGGGGTGCGGAGCGACCCCTTGTAGATGGGCCGGCCGCGCGCGTCGCGGTTCAGGCCCAGCGTGAAGTTGGCTTTGGTCGAGACCGGCACGAGCGTGATGATGTGCGGATATTCCGGCTCGTTCGGGATCGGGTAATGCCGCACCCACAGCTCAATGGACACCGCGCCGGACGCCATGCAGGCCTGCGTGACCCGCGTGGCCTTCTGCCTGGAACGCAGAACCGTCGGCCGCACCAGCGCCAGCCCGCCGCCGGGCAGCCAGCGCGTCGCGGCCGGATCGCGGATCAACAGGTCCAGCCCCGGCTGCAAGCCGGCCGTGTCGCGCACGAGCGGGCCGCCGCCCTCCTGAAACTCGTACCGAACAAGCGGGCGCGCCTCCGCCGCGCGCTCGGCAGGCTTCCGCCCAGGCGGCTGCGCCGTACGACCCGGGCCGGCCGCCAGCCGTGTGCCCGGCCCCGCCACGGCGCTGGCGCGCGCACTCACAACAAGCGATTCGCCCGAAAGCCGGTTCGAGAGTCTGACGGAACCCGCCATGACGTCCACACGCGTCGCGTCCGCCGAAACCGTCATGCGGAACTGCGTGCCGAGCACGACCAGATCCGCGTGCGGACTGCCCACCGTCATCGGCGCAGCCGCCGGCTGCGGACGCACATCCGCCGTCAGCACGCCGCACCGCACATAAAGCGCCTTGGCCGGCGTCAGCTCAGACGCACGGTCCGCCGCCGCGCGAAACTGCAGGTCGGTCGCCTGCTCGAGGCGCAGCCACGTGGCGTCCGGATAGCGCACGGCCGCGCTCGCACCCGCTCGGGTCAGCAGCCAATCGTCCTGCCGGATGGGCTGTCCCGGCTTCGCCTCGCGCTGCACCGCGCCGGCCACCACATACGCCTCGCCCTGCACCGCCGCCAGCTGCGCGAGGCGCGGCGCTCCGAAGCGGGCCGGCCACCGCTGCGCGGCCCAGTCCGAAAGCTCTGCGCGATGCGTCACGCCCACGGCGGCCAGCACCGCCGCGGCCAGCGCCGCGGTCCATAACCCGAGCCGGCGCCCGCCCGCGCGCTGCACGCGTACGGGAAGCCGGCGTGCCGCCGCGGATCGTGCCCGGCCCGGCCTTGCGGCCCGCCGCGTGCGGCTCACCGCGCGACGCCGCTCCTTGCCGGCCCGCTTGAGAACCTGCGTCGCGCTCAAGCGCGAGTCCGCGCGCGCGTCGGCCAGCACCAGATCCACACGCCGGGCCAGGTCCGCCTCCGCATAGTCCCTGTGATACTCGCCGATCTGAAGGTGCAGCGCCGCTTGCCGCTCGAACAGAACCCTCCGCTCCGGATCGGCCCGCACCGCCGCCGCCAGCACCGCCTCGTCCCGGGCCGGCAGCGCACCGTCAAAATAGCGCTCCATCAGGATGGCAAAGGATTCGGCGTTCATGCGCCCGTCTCTCCCGTCGATATGCACACGCGCAGCGATTCGCGAATGCGCAGCAGCGTCATCGCCGCCCACGATTCCGACTTGCCGAAGAAAGCCGCTAGCTTCCGGATCGGGAACCGCAGCACATACCGCTTCGTCACCAGCTCACGCGACCGGTCCGGCAGTTTCGCCAGGCAGTCGCGCAGCCGCCGGAAGACGTCCTCGTCTTCCGGCCGCGACTCGCACGCCATGCGCAGCCCGCGCTCCAACAGAATCCCTTCCAGTTCGCCGCCTTCCACCGCCACATAGCGCGCACGCTGCTTCAACTCCTTCAGCAGCAGGTTCCGCGCAATCCCTTTCACCCACGAGATGAACGTCCCGCGCCGCTCGTATTTCGATATGTTCTGGTAGCACGTCACAAACGCCGCCTGCACCACTTCGTCAACCATGTCTACCGACGCCGCATGCGCCGAAACAAAAAGACGCACCTCACGGTGGATCAGGCCGAACAATGCCCTGAACGCCTCGTCGTCGCCCGCCTGCGTCCTGCCCGCCAACTCGTCCAATCGGTCGGGATCCATCACACCCTCCATTTCGTATTACGCCAAACCGGCCGCCCATCACAAAAAACACCCGCTCAATCCCTCTTTTCTCATCACAACATGTTGTGGAAATCGGCGCAAGCGTATGTTTCGGACGGAAAGGCTTGACACGAGCGGCGCATATCTATACATTTGTACAGTATGCCGGGTTGAGCGACACTTGGGGGCCGGTGGAATGCGGTATTTCGGCGGAAAACGCTTGCGGTTCTGGGCTTGTGCGCACGGCGCGCCCTACCGGCCGATGCCGATGCGGGCGCGGCGAACTGGAGTGGCTGGGTACGCACATAAGGAACAGACGCCATGAACATCGCACACGTCTATGCCGACGGCCGCCATCTCACCGAACGGATGGCCGAACGCGTCGTCAGGCGCGCGGCGCGCCTTGCGCAAGTCCACAAGGAAGTCTGTTGCACGACCCTGCGCACCAGCTATGCCGTCGCGCGGCTGCGCAACGGCGCCAGCATCCGCGAGCTGCAGCAAGCGCTCGGCCACAAGAAACTC
>JAFGHX010000435.1 GCA_016929905.1 Kiritimatiellia bacterium | reverse complement strand
TTCTCCCATCCGTTGCCGTCCATTTCCGCCGCGGGCGGATCTGCGACATCCGTTGGAAAACTCTTCTCCCATCCGTTGCCGTCCATTCATCCGTTGGAAAACTCTTCTCCCATCCGTTGCCGTCCATTTCCGCCGCGGGCGGATCTGCGACATCCGTTGGAGGAACTGAGCGATGCGCGTACTGATCACAGGAGCGAGCGGGCGGCTGGGCCGCTACGTGGTGCGGGAGTTGGCGGGCCGGCATGAGCTCGTGCTGACGTCACGCCGCAGGCCGGCGGAAGACTTGGAGGCGTATCGGTGGGTGGCGGGCGACCTGCACGTCTATGAGGACTGTCGGCGGATGGTGGAGGGGGTGGACGCGATTCAGCATCTGGGTGCGCAGCCATGGCCGACGGATCATCCGCAGATGCGCGCGAAGGCGGAGTCTGGCGGTGTGGCCTTCGACACGACGTTCCGCAGCAATCTGCTCGGGACGTACTATCTGCTGCAGGCGGCGGTGGAAGCGGGCGTGCGGACGGTGGTGATGTGTGGGAGCAACTGCGCACTCGGCCACGGTTTCCGCGTGAGCGGGACGCCGTTCCCGATCGCGTCGCTGCCGATCGACGAGACGCATTCGTGTCATCCCGAGGATTCCTACAGCTACACGAAGCGGGCGGGTGAGGATCTGCTGGCGATGTACACGCGCGCGTACGGGCTACGGACGTACATGACGCGGCCAGCGGGCATTACGCCGGAGGACCGGCGGCGAAAGATGGCGGCCGATGCCGCGCCGGCCAAGGGGTGGAACGACTGGCTCTGGTGCTGGGTTGGCAGCGAAGACGTAGCGAGTGCGCACAGGCTGCTGATGGAGCGGGCAGACGACTTGCCGCGGCACGCCGTGTATTTTCTGAACGCGGACGACACGACGGCGCTCGAACCGACACGGGAGCTGATTGAGCGGTTCAAGCCCGAGCTCTCGCCGCTCGCGGCGGGGCTGAGCGGGCATGAGTCGCTGCTGAGCAACGCGAAGCTGAAGCGGGCGGTGGGTTGGCAGCACAAGACATCCTGGAGGGCGCTGCGATGAGCGAAATCGTACGGATGGGCGTAGTGGGCGCGGGCAGCATCTCCGTGCGCGGGATCATGCCGCACCTGGCGGAAGAGGACGTGCACGACCGGGTGCGCATGAGCGCCGTCTGCGATCCGGCGCCCGGCCGCGCGCAGGCGGCGGCTGAGCGATTCGGCATTCCGCACGCCTACACGACCTACGAAGAACTGATCGACTCCGGCGCGGTGGACGCGGTGACGATCGCCTCGCCGATCGGCCTGCACTACGAGCAGGGCAAGCAGGCGATCACGCGCGGCATTCACGTGCACGTCAACAAGACGATGACGACGACGGTTGACGAAGCCGACGCGCTCATCGCGCAGGCGGCGGAGAAAGGGGTGAAGCTGGTCGCCTCGCCGGGCGAGATGTTGCGGCCGCTGCACCGCAAGATGCGGGAACTGGTGCAGGCCGGCGCGCTGGGCACGTTGACCTGGGCGGTAACGGGCTCGGCGTTCGGCCGCTACCACGAGGACGAAGCCTGCCGGCAGGGCGACGACGTGCTTTCGAACATCAATCCGGCCTGGTATTTCCGCCGGCCGGGCGGCGGCCCGCTGTACGACATGACCGTGTACGGGCTGCACGCCCTGACCGGCATTCTCGGGCCCGCCAGGCGCGTCACGGCCTTCTCGGGCGTGCGGATCCATGAGCGCGAGTTTCGGGGCGAGAAGGTGGCCTGCGACATGGACGACAACACGCTGATGGTTCTGGATTTCGGCGAGGCGTTCTATGCATTCGTCTACGGCGTGGCGGCGGGCGGTCTGCGCGACGCGCACCGGCCGATGATTTTCGGGACGAAGGGCACGATCGTGGACGAGACGCTGAACGGCAAGCCGATCGATTTCCCGGGCCGCAACGGCGCGGAGCGCGGCCGGTCGAACGCGTTCCTGCCGCACGTGACGGGCCCGCACGCGTCGATTACCGAGTCGCACGTGTTCGAAGACATCATGCAGCTGGTCGACTGGGTCCGGGAGGACAAGCCGTCGATCGCGACGGCCGAGCATGCGCGGCACGTGATCGAGATTTTCGATGCCGCGTACCGCTCCGCCGAGACGGGCCGGGCGCAGGAACTGCGCACGACGTTCTGAGGACGGAGTCGTCTCTCGCCCGCGCGGGGACGCGCTCAAGGCGCCGAGGACGCAGAGGCCGGAGCAGAGGTGCCCGCTAAAGGACGCGAAAAGGGCGCGAAAGGGCTGCTGGGCTTGGCCGGAGGCTGTCCGGCAGGTCAAGGTTTGTTGCGGGAATCGAAAGCGGTCCGCAACGCAGCGTTGCGGACCGCTCGATTCCCGCAACGTAGCCCGGCAGAGGAGAGCGGGAGTGGATGCCGGCGGCCCGACGGCACCCCCGCGCGCGTAGCGCGCGTGCCAGGACGTTGTCGGACTGGCTGAGTGAAGACGGTCTTCTTCAACGTGCAGCCCGGCGAACGCAGCCACTTTGAGTTGTTTGCGCCGCGAGGTGGTGTAGAGAACAAGACGGCGAGGTCGGCGCAAACAGTTCAAAGTTGCTGCAGATCTATGCAACGACCCGCTGCCTGCCCAACAGCCCTTTCGCGTTCCTTTCGCGCCTTTTCGCCACGTCGCCCCGCTGTGCTATGCACGCGGGGCAAGTGGCCACTTGCGCCGCAGGCGCGACGTGGCGGGCAAGAATGCCCGCGCTACTGTATCACGACACATGCAGTTCCGTCAGGCGGTCGTGTCATTCTGGACCCGCTTAGCGCCTTCCCGCATCCACTCTTTCAGGATCGTGTCGTCGTTGACTGACCGTTCGGCAATTCCGAAGGGGGTCCGTGCCGGTGCCCGTGCGTATGATAATGCCCGTCCCCGTGGTGATGGGTGCAGCCGCCCTCGATGATGAGCCGGCCTTTGAGCTCGGCGCGCGCTTCCTTGAACAGCTTGACCATGCGCTTTCTGGACGGTTCGTCGAACACGGTTGCGATCGTGTTGAGGTATTCGATGCCGCCCTCGACGAGCGCGAGCATGTGTTCGGCGGCGGGCCCGTCGAACGCGCGCGAGTGGCCGCACTTGAGATAGATCGGCGATGTATGCGCGGCCATGTAACCGGCCGGGCCGGGCGCGCCCCAGCAGCGCGCGGCGATCCAGCCGCTGTGCGCGACCTTCAGCTTCGTGCGGATCGCCAGTTTCCCGGCGCCGGCCGGCGCCTCTTCGCGCGCGACGACATGGCCGTTGAGGACGAGTTCGACGAGGCCAAGCGGCCGGAAGCACTCGGCGGTGGCGTGCGCCTCGAGCGTACCGCCGGACGGCGGGAGCGCGATCGTGTCGCCCATCTGGCGGCCCTCGACGCGCAGGTCGAGCAGCGGCCCGGTCGTCGTGACGGCGCGCCCCGCGCGCACGGCTTTGACCCAGCGCGCGTAAGTGAACGGCGTGTTCGGGTCCAGTTTCGCATAGGTGCGCTGCCAGCCCAGCGCGGTCGAGGCGCTCATCTTGTCGGTCCCCCCCACGCAGGTGACGCGGTAGCCGCAATTGAGGTAGCGGTACCATTCCTGCACGGGGAAACCGCCTGCCCGCCGCACGTTGATCTCGAGCGCGTCGACCAGCCCCTTGAGGATAGGGACGGGATCCTCGGTATGGCCGCAGTAGGGGTAATGCGGCCGGATCGACAGGCCGCCCTTGCGCCGGTTTTCCAGCGCCCACTCGGCCAGCGTGCGGAAGTCCGGGTCGCCGATGTGCGCTTCGCCGGGGCCGCCGCAACACATGGGGAAGACGGGCAACTTCTGCGTACCGAGCATGGACATGTGGCCGAGCATGTGGTTGCGGTTTTCCGTGCCGACGTAGACGATGGTGTCCTCCTCCGCGACGCCGACGCGGCCGGAGTAATCGGCGACGTTCGTGAACAGCCGGCCCCACTGCGAGGCGAGCAGATTCACGACATTGACGCCTTCGGCCTGCCCTTCGAGCCACGCGGTCTGCGGGCTGATGAAATGCACGTGGGTGTCGGCGGTCACCCAGCCCTGGCGGCGCAAGTCTTTCCAGCGGTCGATGTGCAGCTCGAGCAGGCGTTGCCCGGGCCGGATCGTGACCTTCCTGCGCACGGGCTTGTACTCAAACCCCTTATAGATTTCCACGTACACGTCGCCGACGGGCAGGTCGGTCGGGAACTCGCCGAGCACATACGCGTAGCTGCGGCCCCCGACCACAACGTCCCCCGCGTAGTCCTCGAACCAGTTGGTGTTGACCTGGCTGTGGTGGCCGTACGGGGCGAGGTACTCGCCGCGCGAGCCAGAGAAATGGATGCGGGTCGGCGTGGGCCTGCCGGTCGAGCGGTCGATGACGCGCACCTGCAGCCACTGGCGCCGCTTGCCGAGCACTTCCAGGCTGGCCTTGCCCGCACGGCTCTTCCCCTTGTGGAACGCCTCGCCGACCGAGAATTGCGCGGGACGGGACTGCCCCTGCATCCGCACCGACAGCGTCGCATCCTCGGCGGCGACAACTTCGAGCAGGTCCTCGGCGGCGCGCGGCGGATCCTTAGTCTGCGTGCCGGCCTCCCGCGCCTTAAGCCAGGCCTTGCCGCGCGGGACGGCGACGGTCTCCACGCGGGTCACGGTGCCGAGGTCCACATCGGCCCTCTCGACGCGTACCGCCCTGCCCGGCGTCTTCACGCGGTACGTCCGGCGCGGCAGATGCCGCAACGGGTGCGAGGCGCCCTGGTACAGCGTGAGGCCCGCGATCAGGAGCGGCGAGTTCTTCAGGCCGCGCAACGTGAGCGAGCGGATGCTTTTTTCCGGGCAGGGGTTCGGCATCGCGTAGACCAGAGGCCCGGTCTTCCCTCTCCCCGTCACACCCGTCTGCAGCCGGCCCCATTGTATCTCGGCGGTGGGCTTGGTGGGGTCCACGGCGACCGGCATGGCGAACGGCAAGGCCAGCCAGGCCGGGCCGGGGCTGTCGACCATGTTCACCTCGAACCGCGCGCGCACCGGCACGATCCGGCCGGAGCCGTCGGAGCAGGTAATCTCATATTCGCCAACGACGAGCCCTTCGGTCGGGTCCTGCCAGTGGATGTCCTCGGGCATTTGCTCCCACGCGTGCAACAGGCAGAAAAAGTCGGCCTTGCCGCTCACGGGAATCGTGACAGCCGGCCGGCTCTTCGACACGAGCACGACGCGCGGCCCTTTCTCACCCGCCATCTTGAAGGGAATGCCCCAGGGGGCCTGGTCCCCGGCCGGCTGCTTGCCGACCCGTTCGGCCAGCTTCTGCCACCATTCCTCTTTCGGCACACGCCGCGGCCAGTTCCAGTGTTCGCTCAGGTCGACGGTGCGGGTCCTTGCTCCGAACGTCTTTGTGCTGCCCGATCGTTTCGACATGGAGCCCCTCCTTGATTTGCGCGCTGCAAAGATATCCCGATAGGATAGTCGTACGCGGGGCGGCGAGTCAACCCGGCTTGGCCGTCGGTTATTCGGGGTTACCCGGGCGATGGGCGACGACAAGCGGGAAGATTCGTGCGCGCTGCTCGCCCGGCATCGTTCGCGAGCCGGGGCGGGCGGGCAGCGCTGCGCGCCCGAGTTCCCGGGTGCGGCCGTCGCGCGTCTCGCGCACGATCGTCTCGTTCGAGCCGCCGGCGTCGCGTTCGAGGCCGACGAACGCGAAGTGTGCGTCGTCGACCCGGTGCATGGGGGCGGCCGACGGCGGGTGTCCGCCGCAACGGTTCATGAGCCCGCCCAGGAGTTCGGTCCGGCCGCCATTGAGCGTGTAGGTATCGCAGGAGTCGGTCGGCATCTCGCCGATCTTGTAGCCGAGCACCCAGATGGTGCCGCCGTCGTTGTAGAGCTTGCGGTGCGGCTGGGAGCCTTCGGGGTCGTACCAGCGCGCCCAGACCTTGATGTCGCCGACGATACGCAGGCCATCGCCGTCGCTCGTATGGGCCGTGCAGTTCTCGATGTAGACTCTGGCGCCGGGCACGTCGGCCGTGTACAGGGCGGCTCTGGGCGCCAGGTGTTTCAACACGACGGTCCGCGCGCTGCGGTTGCGGATGAACGGGACGGTGGTGTTGCCGTACGAGTAGTCGTGGAACAGGACCGTGTCGTACGCGCCGTCCCGGATGCAGAACACGGCGCCGTCCGCGTAGTCGGCCGCGGCGCGCGAGTGGCGGATCCGGCTGAAGAGGAAATGGACCCGGCGAATGCTGCCGCGTACCTGGATCGTGTGCAGGATACGGTAGAGTCCGCCGGGGAAGTAGAGCGTGGTCTTGCCGCGGTGCGGGCTCGAGGGGTTGGCCGTTGCGTCGATGGCGGCCTGGACGGCGGCGGTGTCGTCGCCGGCCCCGTTGTCGTCGCCGTCGTCGGGCACGGCCCCGAAGTCCGTGACGCTGAGCCATTGCTCGGGCGGGTCCCACGGCAGTTCGGGCGTCTCCTCGATGGGCAGGCCGAGCGAGCGCAGCGGCTGGCCGGGGAAACCGGCATGAAGGACCGGCCCGGAAACGTATTCGCTGCCGAGGCGCGGCCCGCTCACCGTTTTGGCGGGTCGGCGCGTGCGGTCCACGAGCAGATTTTGGAACCCCGAGCTCTCGACATCGCGTGCGTAGAGCCAACCGTTACGGAGTTGAATCGCCGAGCCGGCCCGGCCTTCGAACGTGCTGTCGAGCAGGACCATGACGGCGTCTTCGCCGTCGAGCACGACGGCGGGCACGTTCGGGCCTGCGGCGTGGAACGAGAGTTTCCGCACGGTGGCCGCGGACTTGACGTGGCGGATGCCGGCTTCGCGGATGCCGGCCAGTTCGAGCCATTCGTAGTGGTAGCCCGGCAGGCCGCCGGTCTCGATGCCGATATCGAACCCGTCGATACGCAGGTGCTTGGCCAGTCCGCCGCCGCTGGCGCGAAAGGTGGAGCGGAACCCGACCCGGCCGAGCGGCTGCTCGCCGCTGCTGCGGATGGCCACGCGTTCGAGCCCATTCATGTTGTTCGCGCACCAGTCGATGCCGATCGCGCCGGCGTTTCCGGACCCGACGTCGATCGTGAGGTTGCGGACCGTGCAGTCCTGGTTGTTGTTGCCGGGGTTGGACACGCGTGTGAGATCGAGGACGCCTCTTGGGACGGCCGGGTCCGTGAAACCCGGGCAGTTGTCGGCCAGCCGGATGACGGTATCGGCCCGGCTCTGGCCCTGGATGTGCAGCTTCTGCCATTGTTTGCGTTCGGGCCCGTCATAGGTCAACGTGCCGGAGATACGGTAGACGCCGTTAGGCAGGTAGACGATGTTGTGCGGGCCCCGCCCGCCGCGCGGGCCGGGCACCTTCGAGGCCAGGGTCAGGTACTGGATGAGGGCCTGGGTGACGTCCGTCTTGCCCGCATTGTCCACGCGGGGCAGGCCGGGTGGCGGACGGGTGACGTCCCAAACGCCCGGCTTGTTGCCGGCGGGGGCGAGCGCGCCGGCCGGGTAGACGATGTTCTCGGCCGGCGCGGCGCAGCCGGCCAGAGCGACGATGGCGGCGAGGAGAAGGGCTGTACGGCATCGCTGTGTCATGGTTGTTCCTCCATTTCGCTGGCGGCGTGCACGCGGCCAGCCGACGAACCGCGCCCAGGTGTGCGGGGTGGGCACGGACGCGCCCAGCCAGCGCATCTGGGCGGACTCGCGCGCCAGCGACGCGCTGTCGATGCCCACGGTGTCGATGTAGAATATGCCGTAGGGGCTCTTGCCGCGACATGGAATCTGCTTCATCAGGCGCATGGGCGGCTCCCTTCACCATTTCCGGAAACGATACGGGTCGTCATTCTTCGAGGGCTCGTCTGCGTAGTAGGAATCGAGCCAGCGCCGGCTGTTCGCTACATCCGCATCCGGCGGCAACGGGGCGCGCAGACGCTGGGCGAGCGGCGCTTCGAGGCGGACGCCGGCATTGGCGAGGATGCGTGAGAGCGCCGTACAGGCCCGCTTGTAGGAAGGGCGCGCGTAGGTGTGATGCGGCCGCGACGGGTCCAGGAGCTCGGGATTGAACTGGACCAGCACGTAGCGCTTCCCGTCCGCCGAGCCCTCGGCGACAAGGCCGTCAGCCTGCAGCCGCCAGCCGGCTGGCACGGCGGTCAGTACCGTTGCCGGGCGCCGCCCGCGCCAGTGGAACTCGGAATTGCCGAGCCCGGCCAGCACTCCCGAGGGCGGTTCGCGGAACACCGTCTGGAGCACGCCGCGCGGTTCGCCGGCCAGCGCGACCGGCACGTACGGCTTGAGCGCGGCCTGGTCGAGCCCGACGCCGATGACGGTCCGGGCCGCGGCCAGCGCGGCGGCCGCGCGGTCGGGTTCCGCGCCGGGCCCGATGATGGCGATCTCGCGGCCATCGCCACGCAGGCCCAGCTTGCCCAGCAACGCACCCAACGCCGGTTCGCCGACGTAGCAGGCATCCGCCAACTCGATCTCCGGCGCCGTCGCGGCGTAGACCAGCAGGTTGCGCAGCACACGGGCGGCCACCGGGTCCGCCTGCGTCCGCCCGCTCACGTCGAGCTGGCAAAAGATCACGCGGCCGGTGGGCCCCAGGTACTCGATCAGGGGCGTGTATTGGAGGTCGAACTCGCCATCCAGCGGCACGGACCAGTCACCGCGATGCGGCTTCTCGATGAGCACGGTAGCCAGCGTGCCGGAGTGTCCGCAGCGCTCGGCGCGCGGGTTCAGGAACCCGCACCAGTTCTCCTTGCGCTGGCCGTGGTAGCCGGGGCCGTACGTGTTGTGGGGCGGCTCGAGCGTGGCGCTCCCGCGCCAGTCGCGCAGCAGTTCGTCATGCAACCCCCGGCAGAGCGGATGGTCCGCCTGGCGCACATAGACGCGGCGTGCGCCCGGATGGGCGGTACGGAACCCCCAGACCTTCTGCAGCACCGTCTCGCTCTGCTCGAAGATGACTACCGTCCTGCCGCGCGCCGTCAGCGCCTCGATATCGAGCCCCGGCCCCGCGGGCGCGATAGCCTCCCGCCCGACGCAGAAGACGCGGCAACCCGCGGGCGCGGTCGGCGCGGACACCGACTCGAACCGCACGCCCTCCGCGCGGAGTGCGCGCGCCGTGTGGCCGGCCGGGTCGAAAACCGCCACGCGCGCCTTCGCGGGCAGAGCAGGCGGCGCGGGCGGCGGCAGCACGGTGAAGGCAAAGACATCCTCGCCGGCCAGGCCCTGCGCGCCGGCTTCCCGCCAGGCGAAGCGAATGACGCCCGCCTGGTCCGCGCGCACGGCCGGGGCAACGAGGCTGATCGGGCGGCGACCGGCCTCGCCGGGCGGCACCGTGAGGGTCTCGATGCCGTGCCCGAGCACCTGCTCGCCCAGTCGCGCTTCCCACGTGCACGTCACGTCGACCGGCACGCGGCGATCGTTCACCACGATGAGCTGCTTACCGATCGCATCGCCGGCGGCGAAGACATGGTCCTGGGCCGTGAAGCATTCGGGCGGGCCCCCAATGTAGGCCACAACCGGCGCCAGCACCTGGCGGGAAAGGCGGCCTTCGGGCGTGAGGTCGGCCTCGCGAACGGGCGGCCAGTCAACGGGCACGGCGGAGAGGCCCGGCTGCTGCGCGTGTTGCCAGTCTATCCTCAGCTTGCCCTTCGGCGGCTCGCGATAGTCGGCGTGGGACGGGCGCGCCCAGTGTTCGTTGTGAATCTCCCACAGGCAGACGGCCGACAGCCCGTAGGTCCGATAGGCCCGCACGATCGGCACGGCAAAGTGCGCCACGATGTCGAAGAAGTTGCGGTTGGACCACTCGGCCTCGTTGCGGGCCCAGTTGCCAGGCTTGAACGTCTTCCACATGTGGTAGTCTTCGCCGCTGGTGTAGAGGCTCTCGAGTGTGTCGTAGGCCAGCACCTCGCGCGGTTCGAGTGCGTAGGCGCCGGGGCCGTTGTAGATCGCGCCGTATTCCGTCAGCCAGAGTTGCACGTTGGAGTTCGGCATGCGCGGCAGGTGCGGGCCTTCCCGGAAATCCGTCCAACTGCCGCGGTAGGGCAGCCCGTACTCGGTGAAGTAGAGCGGCACGCGGCTGTGCGCGGCCCAATGGCGGATCCACTCCATGCGCTCCTGGATCGGCGTGAAGTTCAGGTAGCAGTTGAAGGCGATCATCTCGTCGCGGTCGGCCCCGCCGCCGTGGTCGTACACCGGCCGGGTGTCGTCCAGCGTGTGCAGGAAACCGCGCGCCCAGCGCACGGCGGGCAGGCGCGCGGCCAGCCGTTCGTTCTGCATGACGCGGCCGGCCCAGTACGTTCCGTCGAGGCCGAGCGGGTATTCGTCGCCCCAGAACCCGACGCGGTTGATGCTCGCCGTCCACATCAGCAGCGCCGGATGGTGGCGGTAGCGGCGCACGAAATAGCGGGTCTGTTCCTCCCAGGGCCGGCGCGCCTCGGGTTGCGCGTGGCGACCGCCCTCAATGGCCGTGGCCTCCGTGGGCAGGGCGACGGTGATGGGCATGCCGAGTTCGTCCGCGGCACGCAGCGTGTCGTCGAAATAGCTGCCGCCGGCCGCCCCGGTGTCGTGACTCGAGGGGGTGTAGCCGTTCATGAGGTTCTGCCCCACGAAGCGGGCGCGACGGAAGTACTCCGCCGCGTTGGCATGGCACGAAGAGGCCGTATGCCAGGCCGGCCCCTCGAACTTGCCGACGAAGAAATGGATGCGTTTCCCGTTCAGGTAGAAGTCACGGCCCTCGATCCAGAACTCGCGGAAGCCGAACCGCAGCGGCGTCGTCTCGTCAAGCAAGCGGCCGGACGCATCGAGCAGGCTGACGGTCAACTCGTACAGGTTCGGCTGGTCCAGATCCCACAGCGCCGCATCCGGCCAGGCGCCGCGTATGTCGGCCTGTGCGGCGCCCGCAAAGGGCGCCGTCTCGAAAGACTTGACGGGCTGCCCGCCGCGGGTGACGCGCGCACGCAGGCGGTAGGAACAAGCCGCATCGACCCCCGCCAGCTCGCAGGCGACCGTCAGTTGGCTCTTGCGTACGGAGGTCTTGACGAACACGTCGGCGACGCGCGCGCCGGACGGCTCGCTTGCAAGCCACAGGTCTCCGAGCAGCCCGCGGAAGCGGCTCTGCCCGCTCACGCGCACCGTCGTGCCGCCGCCGATGTCTATCTGGACATCCTTCCCGGTTCTGCCGACGGCCACGTACAAGGCGAGCGCGTGCGTGGCACCCGGCTGCGCGTGACGCGTCAGATCCACACGGCCGCCCGGCCAGCGGACCGTACCGGCCCGTTTCCCGTCGATAAACACGGCAGCGGCGACTTTCGGGTTGTCGAGTTCCAGAAAAACGCGACGGCCACCCCAGTCACGCGGAATCGTGATGTCGCGCTGATACCAGGCCTCGAACACGCTCTCCAGTGCGCCCGCCACGCCGGCCGCCAGCCCCATGGGCCGGCAAAGCGCGTTCTTCGGGCGCCAGCTGTCGGGGACCTTGCCGTAGCCCCACTCATCGCCAGGCGCCGGCGGGGAGACGCGCGCCTGGGGTACCGACTCAAGAATCGGCAGGAATCGCCAGAGCCCGTTGACGCAGATCCGTTCGCGAGCCTCGGACCGCCGCCGGGCCGCCGATGCGGGGTCCCAACGCACGACGACCCCGGCGGGCAACGCGGGGTCGGCGGGGCAGGACCCGGGGGGCAAGAGCAACGCCAGAAGCAGGCCTCCCTCGCCCAGTCGGCGCACGACTTGGCGGGCACGCCTTATGTTCCACCCTCCGCCCAGCCTCTCCCTCCACGGCCCATTGTTCGAATTCATCGTTGAAGTTCCTTGTCAAAATGTTTTATGGGCACGCGACGCGGCGCGGGTTGGGGTTCAGCCGGCGGGCGGCGCGGTGGTCATGGCCTGGGTCAGTCGCCCCTCGAGCCGCAGAGCGGGCAGGCGTTTGCGTGGCACCTCGATCTTGCGCAGGAGCATGGCGACCGCCTCGCGCCCGATTTCCGCCCACGGCAACTCCACGGTGGTGACACTGACCCCGATCTGCGCCTGGAGCGTGTCGCCCACCGTCACGACGGAAAGATCGCCGGGCACCGAAAACCCGAGACGCGCGGCCGCATGGATGAGCGAATAGGCTTCTCGGGTTCCGGGCGTAACGAACGCGGTCGGGCGGCTTCCCCGCGCCGACCGGAGGTAGTCGAGCACCAGGCGGAGCTGCTCGTTGTTGAGCGGGTCCCGCATGACTCTCCAGAATGGCCGGGATTCGAGTCGGATCTCGACAGGTTCCAGCCCGGCCCCGGCGCACGCGTCCCGGTAGCCGGCCGGCCGGTCCCGGAAGCAATGATGCTGCTCCCCCTCGCCGGGAGTGAAAGCGAGATACGCGACGCGACGGTGCCCGAGCTGCAGGAGATGCTGCGTGGCGAGCCGGCCGGCGGCCTTGTCGTCCGGATTCACGGCGTCGTGCGGCAGATCCGTGTTGATCCAGACGGCCGGGATCCTGTACTGCTGCAGCCATTCCGGCAGGGATTCCGGGTAGCCGTGCGTGTAGTTGACCAGCATCCCGTCCGCGAGCGTTTCCTTCAGGAACCGGGGCATGAATTCGGGCGAACGGAGCCGCTCGGCCGAAACTCGCGAAAGAAGCAGGCGCAGCCCGCACGACTCGAGGGCGTCGTGCACCCCCTCGAGAAGCGTGTACGGGATCCGGCTGATCCCGCGCGTAAGCCCCATGAGCAAGTCGACCGCGTTCGTGCGCCCTGTCCGCGTGGCGAACGCCGCCATGTTCCGGCGGTACCCCAGTCTGTCGGCGATCGCCTTGACTCGCTGGCGCGTCTCAAGCGCCAGACTGCCCCCATCGTTCAGCGCGTAGCTCACCGCCCTGGCCGACACGCCGGCAGCTTCCGCGATCTGCTTAAGCGTCACCCTTCCGCCATTGGATGCTGAGTTCATCGTTGAATGCTATCATAGCTTAACAAGGGAGAGAGGCGGCGTCAAGACGCAAACGCTTGGAGCCCACAGTCGCATGCGGTTGGCGTGCGGGGACGCGGGACCTTCTTGCCTGGTGCGGAGCCAGTTGTGCATTTGAAGGGCGAGCGTCGGGCTGGCCGCACTCACGGTGGAGGGGCCGATTCGTCTTGCGGGTTTCTCCGCACGGCAGAGGAAGCGGCGTCCGACCGCTTCCTCCAGGCGGAAGGACCGGAGGCCCGGGCGGCGCAAGCTGCGCCGGGGGGCGCGATTCGGGACGGCACTTCTACTGTACGGCGTGCCGCTTCCGAGTCTTTTCGGGGTGCCGCAGCAGCGCCCGGATTTCCGGTTCGGTCAGTCTGGCCGTTTTTTCCTCGGGCACACCCAGCGCGACAAGCCGTTTCCTCTGCTCTTTCACGCGCCGGCGCTTTGCCCTCGGGCTTTTGCTGGGCCTGCGCGCCGGCGCCTTTCGCTGCGAGCGTCTTACTCTCATGCCTCACCCCGTAGTTCGACCCTGGTCTGCCTATGAAGGCCCTGATTTGACCCGGTTTTGCGTACGTTGTCAATCCGCAAACGCGGAATTCGACGTTTCTTCCGGCTTGGGCGCGGCCAACGGCAGGGTCATGAGGAAGGTGGTCAGGTCAACGTCGCTGCGCGCGAGGAGCAGGTCACCCGAATGCTGCCGGGCGATTTCGCGGGCCAGGCTCAACCCGAGTCCGACCCCGTCGACTTTACGTGTGCGGGCGCGGTCGACGCGGTAGAACCGGTCGAAAATCTTGTCGTGCTCATCGGCCGGGATGGGCTTGCCGGTATTGGAAACGGCGAAGCGGGCGGACTGGCCGTCGCGGCGCAGTTCGAGCCGAATGAGCCCGTTGGGCCGGTTGTACTTGATGGCATTGCCGATCAGGTTCTGGACGGCCTGATCGATGAGGTGGCTGTCGGCCTGCACCCAGACGCCGGGCTCGACGTCGCGTTCGAGCGTGAGGCCCGGCGCGAGGATCTGGATATCCTCGGTGAGATTGTCGAGTGTGGCGCTGAGGTCGAGCGGTTCGAGGTTCAGGCTGAGCTCGCCGGCGTCGCCGAGCGAGAGGAGGAGGAGTTTGCGCACGATGGCGCCAAGCCGCTGGACCTCTTCGAGCAGGAGGGCGCAGGTTCTCTGCTGAGCGGACCCGGCGTCGGCCTCCTGGATGGCCTGTTCGAGCTGGCCCTGGAGGATAGCGAGCGGGGTCTTGAGTTCATGGGCGGCATCGGCGCTGAACCGGACCGCCTGGTTGAAGCTGCGTTCGAGCCGGTCCATCATCTGGTTGAGCATGGAGATGAGCCGTTCGAACTCGGAATCCTCGCTGCCGAGCGGGATGCGCTGGTTCAAGCCCTTGGCGGTGATGCGCTCGACCGTACGGGTAATGGCGAAGATCGGGCGCAGCGCCCTGGCGGCGAGCGCGCGGCCGCCGGCGGCGATGAGGACGAGGCCGAGCGCGACGGCCGCGGCGAAGGAGGCGGCGATGTCGCGCATTTCGGCGTCGAGCGCCCTGAGGCTGACGCCGAGCGCGAGCGTGACGCCGCTGCCGCGGGTGAGCCCGATCCTCCAGCGCTGGCCTTGGGCGTGAACGGTACAGAGCGCGGGCGCCACGCGCGGCGGGAGTGGGCCGCGCCAACGGCTGCGCGAGGAGCGCGGCGGGCGATTGGTGGCCGTCCCGCCGGCGTCGGGTTCGGGCCGCCCGGGTTCGGGCGGCGCGGGCCGCAACGTGCGCGGCGGCTCATTCGAGCGCGAGTCTTCGGGATCGGAGTCCGGGCCGGGTGGCTCGGGCGCGCCGGGTTCCGGCGCCGGGGAACGCGCCGCGCGCGGTGCCCGATTGGAGCCCGCGCCGCCGGCGTCGGCTTCGGACGGCGGCGGCCGCCTCCGTTCGCTCGGGCCGGGCAGCTCGACCGGTTCCGGGAGCGCGTCCAGCACGATCGCCTCGGGCCAGTTGTCGGAGCGGTGCAGCGTCTCGCCGCTGCTGTCGAGCGCGGTGAGGATGACGCGCTCGGTGCCCTGCTCGGCCCCAAAGACGAACTGCAGGGCCTGTTCGACCTGGCTCCAGTGTGTGCGCCCGCGCCGCCTGTGGAAACGGCGGCCGATGAACCGCTCGATCTCGTTGTCGACGCGGTCCAGCTTGGTCTTGTAGACGAGTGCCCAGCCGGAGGCGCCGAGCACGGCCAATACGGCGCCGGACAGCAGCACGGACAGCAGCATGATCCGCAGCCTGAAGGAATGGATATGGAGTCCTGCTCGCATGATCAAGTCTTTCGGAATCGGTAGCCGACCCCGCGCACGGTTTCGATCAGGTCCTCTTCGTCGGCGGGCGCGATTTTCTTGCGCACCCGCTGGATGTAGACGTCGACGAGATTGGTTTGCGGGTCGAAGTCATAGCCCCAGACATGCTCGAGAATCTGGGTTCGCGTCAGCACCCGGCCCGGCGCGCGCATCAGGTATTCGAGCAGCGCGAATTCGCGCGGCGTGAGTTCGACGGGCTGCTGTCCTCGTTTGACATCGCGGGTGATGAGATGAACCGAGAGGTCGCCGGCCTGCAGCACGCTGAGGCTGTCGCCGGAGGCGCGGCGCGCAACGGCATGGATCCGGGCGATCAGTTCCTCGAGGTAGAAGGGTTTCGTGACATAGTCATCGGCGCCCAGGTTCAGCCCTTCGAGCCGTTCCGGCAGTTCGGTGCGGGCGGTCAGCAGGATGACGGGCACGCTGTTCTTCTGCTCGCGCAGGTTTCGGAGGATACTCAGCCCGTCGCGGCCGGGCAGCATGATATCGAGCACGATGACGTCATACGGCTGCCGTGTGGCGCGCAGGTAGGCCTCGTCGCCGTCGCGGCACGCGTCGACGTCGAACCCCTGCTCGGTCAGCCCCTTTCGGACGAAAGAGGCGATGCGGCGTTCATCTTCTACGAGCAGTACCCTCATCGGTTTTACCGGGTTGACGATCGGCCCGAGGCGGCTCATGGGCGAGAAGGCGGCTTCGGGCGCACGCCAGAAGTGTAGCACAGGAGGGCCACTCCCGTCCAAGGCGGGGGCATTACAAATTTGTAATGAGGCCGTGCGGGGCTTTGTCATGGGTCCGTGCGTTTACTTAGGTGGAGTCGGATGGCGCCCGTTCACGGGGATCGGGCGGTTTGTGATGCTGAGGGGTGTCGAGCGGGGAAGCGGCCGTTCACGGGTGGAAAGGAGGTGATGGCGCGGGAACGGGCGGCCGGCGTATGGGATTGCGGAGGCTTGAGACGAAGGACAACGTCAAAGAGACCAAGTGAGGAGATAGGGTCATGAGACAGTGTGTGGCGATACTGCTGGCATTCTGCTTCGCATTCGGATCGACGCTGGCGCTGGCGCAGGCGCCGGCCGAGGGCGGCGCCGAGGGTGGCGCCGAGGGCGGCGGCCGGGGCGGCCGGGGCGGCCGGGAATCATGGGCGGGAGCCCGCGAGCGCTGGGAGCAGCGGCGGATGGAGCAGATGAAGACGGATTTGAAGGCGAGCGACCAGGAATGGGACGTGCTCAAGCCGCTGATCGACGCGGTGCAGACGAAGATGCGTGACAGCATGGCCGGGCGCCGCGGCGGGATGCGGGGCGGCCGCGGGCGGCGGGGCGGCGAGGAGGCGCAGCCGTCGGGCACGGAGCTGACGGCGCTGCAGCAGGCGACGGATGCCTTGCGCAAGGCGCTGGAGGCGGAAGGCACCTCGGCGGAGGAGCTGAAGGCGAAGCTGGCGGCGGTGCGTGCGGCGCGCGAGAAGAACGAGGCGGAGTTGAAGCAGGCGCGCGAGGCGTTGCGCGCGGTCCTGACCGTGCAGCAGGAGTGTCAACTGGTTCTGCGCGGCGTTCTGGACTGAGGATGCGGATGAACGCGGAACGAACAGTTGCCGCGGAACCGGGCCGATCGGAGCTGCTGGCGCGCATGGTACGCGGCCAGCAGCTCTCGGCCCCGGACGCGGCGTCGCTGGAGCGGCTGGCGGCGGCGGGCGAGGTATCGCCGCAGACGGAGGAGGAGGTTCTGCAATGGCTGGCGGCGGAATACGGGCTGGCGTATGCGTCGCTGGACGAAGTGGAAATTGACCCGGCGCTGCTGGCCCGGTTTCCGGCCCGCGTGCTGGTGAAGGACGAACTGCTGCCGCTGGAGCAGGAGGACGACACGATTGCGGTGGCGGTCAGCCGCCTGTTCGCCACGCCGGGGCTGGACCATTTGAAAGCGCTGACCGGTCTGACTCTTCGGCCGGTGCTGGCTCCGCGCGCGGCGCTGCAGCGCGAGCTGAAGCGGCACCTGGGCATCGGCGCGGACACGATACACAGCCTGAACGAGGAGACCCCGCTGCAGGTGGTGGACGAGGGGGGCGAGGAGCAGACGGACCTGGACAAAGCGGCGGACGACGCCTCGATCATTCATTTCGTGAACCAGGTGCTTGTGGATGCGGTGTCGCTGCGGGCGACGGACATCCACATCGAGCCGTTTGAGGACGAACTGCGGATCCGGTACCGGATCGACGGGATGCTGCAGGACGTGCCGGTCCCGCCGCAGGTGAAGCGGTTTCAGCCGGCCATTGTCTCTCGGGTCAAGATTCTGAGCGCCTTGAACATTGCGGAGAAACGCCTGCCGCAGGACGGCCGGATCAAGATCCGGGTCGAGCACAGCGAGGTGGACATTCGCACCTCGGTGATTCCGATGATCCACGGCGAGGCGGTCGTGATGCGGCTGCTGCGCCAGGATGCCGGCCTGATGCGGCTGGAAGACCTGGACATGGCCGAGCGCGAGCGCCGCCTGTTCGACCGGGTGCTGCGGCTGCCGCACGGGATCGTACTGGTTACCGGCCCGACGGGCAGCGGCAAGACGACGACGTTGTACAGCGCGCTGAACGAGATCAACGACTCGATCCGAAAGATCATCACGGTGGAAGATCCGGTGGAGTACCAGCTCAAAGGGGTCAACCAGATCCAGGTCTCGGAGAAGTCGGGCCTGACCTTCGCGCGCGGGCTGCGTTCGATCCTGCGGCACGATCCGGACGTGATTCTGATCGGTGAAATTCGCGACCAGGAGACGGCCCGGATCGCGGTGCAGGCGTCGCTGACGGGGCATCTGGTTTTCTCGACGCTGCACACGAACGACGCGGCCAGCGCGCTGACGCGGCTGGTCGACATGGGGATCGAGCCGTACCTGGTGGCCTCGTCGCTGGAGGTGGTCGTGGCCCAGCGGCTGCTCCGCCTGCTCTGCGCCGAATGCCGGGTGGTGGACGACTCCGTGCGCACCCGCGCGCTGCGTGACCGGTTCGACGCGTTGCGCGATGCGGTCCTGTACCGTGCGGGCGAATGCCGGGCCTGCAGGCAGACGGGCTATTTCGGGCGGCACGCGATATTCGAAATGATGGCGATCGGGCCAGACATCCGGGTTCGGCTCCAGGAGGGCGTCTCGAGCGGGGAGATCAAGGAGCTTGCCCGGCGCGACGGGATGAGCACGCTGCTGGAGGACGGGTGGCGGCTGGTCCGGGCCGGGCTGACGACGCCCGATGAAGTCTTGCGGGTTTCGAAGGACGACGCGATGAACGGGAACGGAGCGGCGCATTGACGACCTTCCGGTACAAGGCGATTCAGACCGACGGCGCGGTGGCGGAGGGGAACCTCGAGGCACGCAACCGGCAGGACGCGTTTCTCCAGATGGAAGGCAAAGGCTGGACGGCCTTGCGCCTGGAGGAGGCGCCGCACTACAGCGCGCCGCAGAAGGACACGTTCCGGTTCCCCTGGGGCGCCCGGCGCATCCCGTTCCGGATGCTGGAAGATTTCACACGCTCGCTGTCGAGTCTTCTGGCAGCCGGCGTCCCGCTGAGCCGGGCGCTGACGATTCTGTACAAGGAGACGGGGCACAAAGCGGCTTCCGCCAAGTGGCGGGAAGTGCACGACCAGGTGATCGACGGCGTATCGCTGGCCGATGCGATGGCGAAGTCGCCGGAGGTGTTTCCGCGCGTCTATGTGGCCATGGTGGAATCGGGCGAGACGGGCGGGTTCCTGGATGTCGTGCTGGGCCAGATCGCGGATTTCCAGGCGCAGGAGAAGGAACTGCGGGCGAAGGTGCTCTCGGCGCTCATCTATCCGGCCGTACTCATGGTTCTGGCCAGCGCGGTGCTCATTTTCCTGCTCGTCTTCTTCATTCCGCGGTTCCAGACGCTTTTTGAAGGGTTCGATGCGGCACTGCCGTTGCTGACCCGCGTGATTGTGGGCACCAGCCGCTTCCTGCGGCGGTACGGCCCCTATCTGCTCGCCGGTGGCGTGGTCCTGGCGGCGCTGGCGCGCAACTGGCTGCGCAGCGACGGCGGCCAGCGTGCGTGGGAACGGCTCGTCCTGCGCTTGCCGCTGGTCGGGCCGCTGTTGGCCAAGCGGGCGATGTCCCGGTTCTGCCGGATGCTGGGCACGCTGCTGGCGGCCGGCGTGCCGCTGATGAACGGACTGGGCGTCGCGCGCCGGTCGCTCGGCTACCGAACGCTGATCGACCTGGTCGCCAACGCGTCGGAGCGCGTGAAGAAGGGCGAGCCGCTCGCGGCGAGCCTGGCCGGGTCCCGGATCCTGTTTTCCGGTTCGACGCTGGAGATGATCGCGGTCGCGGAGGAAAGCGGGCGGCTCGACCAGGAGCTGATTCGGCTGGCGGGCGTTGCGGAGGGGGCGCTGGACCGGCAGCTCAAGACGGCGGTGGCGCTGGCGGAGCCGATGTTGCTGTTCCTGATGGCCGGTTTCATCGGGACCATCTTCGTGGGCATGGTCCTGCCCATCTTCACGATTCAGGAGTACATCAAGTGAGGGCTTCTTACGACGCGAGATTCACGAAGCGGGAGGCAGACATGAACAGGGGGAAACGGACGAGGCGTGCGCTTGCGGCGGCACGCGACCGGCAGGCGTTCACGCTGGTGGAGATGCTGTTGGTCCTGGTGATCCTGGCGGCGCTGGCCGCGGTTGTGGTGCCGAAGTTCGCGGGGCGCGGGCAGCAGGCGAAGGTGACGGCGGCCCAGACGCAGATCTCCAATTTCGAGGTGGCGCTGGACGCGTTCGAAGTGGACATGGCCTACTACCCGCGCGGGGGCCAAGGCCTGAACGAACTGATCGAGGTGCCGGCCGGCGCTTCCGGCTGGCGCGGCCCGTATCTGAAGAAAGGGATCCCGCTGGACCCGTGGGGCCATGCGTACGTGTACCAGTGCCCCGGCCGGCACAACCCGGACGGCTACGACTTGATGTCGATGGGGCCCGACGGCCAGGCCGGAGGCGACGATGACATCACGAACTGGGAGGAATGAAGCGGCGGCCGGCGCGGCAGCCTTCACGCTCATGGAGTTCATTCTCGTCATGGGCCTGTTGGCGACCGTGATGGCGATCTCGGCCCCTTCCCTGGCGCGGTTCTTCAGGCAGCGGCGCCTGGACGACGAGGCGGGCCGCTTTGTGGCGCTGACCGAATACGGCCGCAACGAAGCCGTCTCGAAAGGCGCGCCTATGCGGGTCTGGATCGACACCGCGGAGCAGCGCTACGGGCTGAAGCCGGTGCCGGGTTTTCCCACAGGTGCCGGCGACCGGCGTGAATACCGGCTGCATCCGGAGGTGCGGCTGGTGGCGGACGAGGGGAACGACGCGCTGCCGGACGGCCCGCACGATGTGATTGAATTCACGCCGGACGGCATGCCGGCCGCCGGCGGTCTGGCGGCGCTGGCGTTTGAGGACCGGCACGAGCGGCGGCTGGTCGTGGCGCTGACGGATGACGGTTGGGGGTACGAATGCCGGGAGCCGGCCGATGCCGGCCGGGACAGGACGGGAGGGGGAGCCGGGCGGAGATGAATGCCATTCGCCACACATCAGCGGGAGCCCGTCGCCGGGCCGGCTTCACGTTCGTGGAGGTTTTGGCCGCCATGCTGTTCGTCGCCGTTCTTTTTCCCGTCATTATCCGGGGCCTGCTCCTGGCGAACTGGGCCGCGGTCACGGCCGATCGCGACACGACGGCGGTGCAACTCGCGGAAAACCGGCTGAACGAGCTGTTGCTGAACGGGGAATGGGCGGCGAGCAGAACGCAAGGCGATTTCGGCGAGGAGTGGCCCGGCTATCGTTGGGAGTTGACGCGAGCGGACTGGGAAGCCGACAACATGGTGGAGCTGACGGTGTCGGTTCTGTTCGAGGTGCAGGGCGCCATGCGGCAGGTGAGTCTGACGACGCTGGTGAACGAGACGGATTCATGAAGAGGCCGGTTTCGAAAGCGCGTGTTCGGCGGAGGCAGGGCTTCACCCTGCTGGAGCTCCTGGTGGCCACGCTGGCCTTTTCCTGCCTGGTCGGCGCGGTGTATGCCGTATTCGCGAGCGGGATCCGGCTGCGCAACGATGCCGTCGCCCGGATCCGTGCCGCCCGGCTTCGTGCGCGGGCGGCGGGACTGGTGCGTAGCGATCTGCGCAACGCGCTGCTCACGGGCGGCATGCTGGCCAACGAACTGCTGGGCCGGGTTCAGAGCGAGGATTACCGGTTTCCGGGCTATCTGAGCTTCACCACGACATCGGCCCGGCTGGCGGAAGGCGAGATGGGCGGCGACGTGCAGCGGGTCACCTACCTCATCCGGGCCCCGGCCTCGGCCGATGACGGGCCGGGCGGCACACTGGTGCGCGCCGTGGAGCGCAATCTACTCGCGCCGGTGTACGATCAGCCGCCCGAGACGGCGCTGCTTTCGCGCGTGGAGCGGCTGGAGATCGTTTTTTTCGACGGGCAGGAATGGCTCGAAGCGTGGGACAGCCTGGAGCGGGAAGGCGAGGTCCCGCAGGCGGTGCGGGTGCGGATCCTGCAGGCGGCGGCAGAGGGTGCGGTGCGGCCGCCGCCTATTGAAGTCGTCGTGCCCTGGCCGATGCAGCCGGTCTCCTCGGAAGCGGCGGGCACGGGTGCAACGAGCGACACGGGCGTGCGGCCGCGGGGTTTGCCGGGCGCGATGCCGGTTCAACGCCCGAACCCGGTCGCCGGGCGTTGGGCGCGCGAGCCGGCGGGCCGATCGGGAGCAGATGCGGCATGAGTACAGGAACGGATAGCCGCGATGCACGGGCCGTGCCGCCGGCGGGCGGCCGCGGCTCGGTCTTGATCGTGGTGCTGTGGGTCGCACTGGGGCTGGTCAGCCTTACCCTGGTGTTCGGCCACTCCATGACGTTCGCCCTGCGCGGGGCGGACAACGACCTGGCCGGCCGCGAGGCGGAGCAGGCCGTGGAGGGGGCGGGGCGATACGCGCGCTGGCTGCTCGCCAACATGGCGCAGGGCGGGCAGTTCCCGCCGCTCGACACGTATGTGAGTGAGAACGTGCCGGTCGGCCTGGCGCGGTTCTGGTTCCTCGGCCGCATGCCGGACGCCCTTTCGAGCCGCACGCCGGCGTTCGGGCTGGTCGACGAGTGCGCGAAGCTGAACATCAACACGGCCTCGCGCGCGATGCTGGAGGGGCTGCCGGGCATGACGCCGGAGCTGGCGGCGGCGATCCTGGACTGGCGCGACGAAGACGAGCAGATCCGGGAGGGCGGCGCGGAATCGGAAACGTACCTGCTGGCGAGCCCGGCGTACGCGTGCAAGAACGCGCGTTTCGAGACGCCGGAGGAGTTGCTCCTGGTGAAGGGGATGGACTGGGCGCTCTTGTACGGCGAAGACGCGAACCGCAACGGCGTGCTGGACGCCAACGAGAACGACGGCGACGCGAACGCGCCGGCGGACAACGCGGACGGCGTGCTGGCCCCGGGTCTGATTGAATACGTCACGGTCTGGAGCCGGGAACCGAACCGGCGCGCCGACGGGTCCGCGCGCGTGAACGTGAACCAGCAGGCGACGCAGTTGACGGCGCTGTTGCGCGAGAATTTCGGCGAGCCGCGTGCGAACGAGATCGCGCAGCGGTTGGGCGGCGGGCCGCGCCATGACGCGAGCGTGCTGGAATTCTTTGTACGCAGCGGCATGACCGTACCGGAATTCGACAGGATCTGCGATGCAGTCACGGTATCGACGGCGTCCTTTCTGGAGGGGTTGGTCAACGTGAACACGGCGAGCGAAGCGGTGCTGGCGTGCCTACCGGGGATCGACGCGACCCAGGCGGCGCAACTGGTGGCGCAACGGCTGGCCCAGGACGAGCCGGCGCCGAGCGTGGCCTGGGTGGCCGAGGCGCTCGGAGCGGAGGGCGCGGTACAGGCGGGCCCGTACGTGACGGCGCGGACGTACCAGGTCAGTGCCGATATTGCGGCGGTCGGCCGTCACGCGCGCGGCTATCGGCGGGCGTTGCTGGTCGTCGATTTCACGGGTGAAGCGCCGGTCGTCGTTTACCGCAAGGATCTGAACGCCGCGGGCTGGGCGCTGGGCCCGGCCGTATACGAGCAACTGGCGCTGGAGCGGGAGGAGACACGGTGAAGCCTGCCCTGTTCGAACGTTACGCGCCCAGGCCGTTGATGCTGGGCATCAGCCTGGAGCCCGCGGAACTTGTCGTCGTGCTCGCGCGCCGGGAGAACGGCAGCTGCCGGCTGATCCGGCGCCTGAGCGTACCGGTCACTCCGGGTGCCATTCTGGAGGACGCGCAGAAAGCCGGCGCGCGGTTGGCCGCGCATCTGGCGGAGGCGGGGATCCGCGAAAAACGCTGCGCCGTGTGCCTGCCGCCCGGTTGGGCGATGACCGCGCCGGCCGAACTGCCGGCGGTCGGCGCCGAGGACCTGCGCGCCTATCTCGCGCTGCGCGCGGAACGGGAATTTCCGATCCCGCCCGCGGAACTGCGCCTGGCCTATTCGGTCTACCCCCTGCCGGACGGCAAGCGATGCGCGACGCTGGCGGCGGTGCCGGAGAAGCGAGTCAGCGCGGTGCAACGCATGCTGGCGGCGGCCGGATGCCGGGCGGTTTCCATTTCGCTCGGCCTCGCGCGCTGCGTCTTTCCGCGCGAGCGCGGCGCGTCCGTTTGTTTCCTGACCGAAAACGACAATGTCACGATGCTCGTCGGCCTGGCGGGCGGCGTAGCGGCGTTGCATGTCTTCGACGGCGCGGCCGCCCTGTCGGCGGACGTGCTGGGCCGCGAGATCCGCATCGCGCTGGGACGTCTGCCGGACGCGATCCGGAGCGCGCTCGGCGAAGCCCGTTTCGTCGGGGCGAAGGGCGCGGTTGAATCGCTGCGCGACGCCGTGGCCGGCCCGCTGCGACGGTTGGGCGTCGCGCGGCTGGTCGACGTCGAGCCGGAGCCGGTGGCGGCCGACACGGACACGAGTGTGCCGGACGGCGGCGCCGCGCTGGCCGAGGTGCGACGCCAACTTCACGCGAAGCCGGCCGTGTTCGAGTTCGTGCCGGCGCAGGTGAACAGGATCCACGCCGTGGTGGTCCGCTTCGTATCGCGCCGCAATCGATGGGTCCTGGCCGGGCTGGGGTGCCTGGCGGCAGCGCTTCTGCTGCTCCTGGTCCAGCAGGCCCGCGTGGAGAAGCGACTCAAGGCGGAATGGGCGGCGATCGAACCGACGGTCACCGAACTGCAGCAGTTGCAGAAGAAGATCCGCCAGTTCCGGCCGTGGTTCGACGCCGCGCCCCGCAGCCTGGAAATCCTGGAAGGACTGACGGCCGCCTTTCCGCAAGACGGCGTTGTCTGGGCGCGGTCGGTGGAGATCAAGGAGAACCGGTTGGTGTCGTGCAGCGGGTTCGCCCGCAGCCAGACGGCATTCATGGAGACGCTGGACCGGCTGCGCGGCCGACCCGAGATCGACGACGTGCAGGTTCAACAGGTACGGGGGGCTGACCCGATCCAGTTCACGTTCAAGTTCATCTGGCGGTACAGTCATGAGAACTGATCTGAGGAAGAAGTGGCTCACGTTGGCCGCGGTGGCCTGCGTCAGCGTGCTGGCGCTGGACCGGCTGGTCGTTTCGCCGCTCACGCGGCTGTTCAGGAACCGGCGTACGCGGATTGCGGAACTGCGCGAGGCGGTGAGCCAGGGCACCCTGCTGCTGGGCCGGGCGGAATCCATGCGGGAACGCTGGGGCACCATGACGCGCGAGGCGCTGCCGGCCAGCAATTCGACTTCCGAGGAAGGGGTCCTGAAGGCCATGTCGCAGTGGGCCGGCGAGAGCCGGATCACGTATACCAGCCTGACCCCGCAGTGGCGTCAGCATGAGGATGGGTATCAGACCCTGGAGTGCCGCGCCACGGCGGAGGGCGATCTGCAAAGCATCACACGCTTTCTGCACGCACTCGAGCGGGCGCCGATGTCCGTCCGGCTGGAGGGTTGCGAGCTCACGGCGAAAGACCAACGGGGAGAGCGGCTGGTCCTGAACGCGCGCTTGAGCGCCTTGCGCCTGCCGCGGGACGAGGACGCCACACCATGAACAGACTTTGCACGCGACGAAAGACCGGGTTGCGAAAGGGCGCGAAGAGGCCCGAACGCAAGCGGTGCGGTCCGGGGTGCACGTTGACGCTTCGCCGCGTGGCGGCGACCGCGCTGCTCGCGCTGGCCCTCGCGCCGTCTTCGGCGCCGGGCGCGCCGGCGCCGAAGACGGCGGAGTCCTTCCCTCTGCTCAGCCGCCGGAACATCTTCGACCCGACGCGCCGGCCTCATCAGATCGTGCCAACCCGGTCGGCGCCGCCGCGTTCGAAACCGCCGGAGACGGAATATGTGGCGCTGACGGGGACCCTGCTCTACGCGGACAAGGCTTACGCGTTTCTGGCCGGGTCCGGTTCGTCGTTTCAGCCGGTGGTGCGCCTGAACGAGCGGGTGGCCATCTATGCGGTTGCGGAGATCACCACGACAAACGTGGTTCTGGCGGCGGGGTCTGCCCGGATTGTTCTGCCGGTCGGCGGCCGCATGCTGAGACGACAGGACGGCGGCTGGGAACCGGCGGCCGGCGAAGCGCAATCCGCTGCCGGCGGTGGCGCCGTAACCGGCCCGGCGCCGCCGGCGGCGGACACCGGCACGGCAGCCGATGTGAACGACTTGATGAAACAGATGATGGAACGCCGAAAGAAGGAGTTGTCCAGGTGAAAACGATATCCAGGTGCAGCTTCCCCCTGAATCGAGCAGACCGGGGCTCCCCGCCGGGCCCAGCCGCCGTACGCGCGTGGGCCGTCGCGCTTTGCGCGGCGGCGCTGCTTCCGCTCTACGCCGCGGAAAGCGACCCGGCGGCTTCCGCCGAACCTGCGGCCGCCCCGACGGCCGAAACGGTTGTCTCGGACGAAGCGCCTGCCTCGGACGAGACGGCTGCCCCGGCCGAAGCGGCTGCCCCGGACGAGGCACCCGCCTCGGACGAGGAATCGGCCGACGCGCCTGGCCCGGATGAGGCACTGGCCGACGCGCCTGGCCCGGACGAGGCACCGCCCCCGGACGACGCACCGCCCCCGGACGAGACACTTGGGCCGGACGAGGCACCGCCCCCGGACGAGACGCCTGCTCGGGCCGAAAGGTTCGCGCCAGCCGAGCCACGGGTGCAGACCGAGCCACGGGTTCAGGCGGAGCGGCCTGGGCCGTCCGCGCCCCCGATGCCGGCTGTCGAGCAGCCGGCGGCGGGCGGCGACGGGCTGCGCATGAACTTTCAGGGCGCTTCGCTTTCGGATGTATTGAACTATCTGAGCCAGGCGGCCGGGTTCGTGGTGATCCAGGAGGTGCCGGTTCGCGGCACGGTGAATATCGTGAGCCACCAACCGCTGAACAACGACGAAGCGGTCGACCTGTTGAACACGGTCCTGGCCGACAAGGGCTACGTTGCGCTGCGCAACGGGCGAATCCTGAAGATTGTCGACCGCAAGACGGCGCACACGCGCAGTCTACCGGTGCGCGTGGCGCGCGATCCGGAGCGGATTCCGAACACGGACGACATGGTGACGCAGATCATACCGGTCCGGTTCGCGGACGCGACGAGGCTGATCGAGAACCTGAAGCCGCTGATGGCGGAGACGGCGAAGATGACCGCGAATGAGAGCAGCAACGCGATTGTTCTGACGGACATCCAGTCGAATGTGCGGCGAATGGCGGAGATCATCCAGGCGCTGGACACCTCGATCTCCGGGATTGCGACGATCCGCGTGTTCCCGCTCGAATACGCGGATGCCAAGGAGCTGGCGGACGTGATCGGCAAGCTGTTCGCGGCGGACCCGGCCACGGCCCAGGCGAACGCCGCGCGGGACAGGCGCCGGTTCTGGATGATGCGGCGCGGCGGGCCGGGCGGCGGCGACGCGAACGCCGCCGCAGGCCCGAGCGAGGCGCGCCAGGCGGCGACGCGCGTGGTGGCGGCGGCCGACGAGCGGTCGAACTCGCTGATCGTGTGCGCGCCGGACGATCTGATGGGCACGATCGAGCAGCTCGTTGCCGACGTGGACACGAACATTGCGGAGCTGACGGAAGTGCGCGTTTTCCATCTCGAGAACGCCGACGCGACGGAACTGGCCGAGACGATCGCCACGCTGTACGCGGACGAGTCGACGGCGCAACAGGCGAACCCGCGCAGCGGGCGGCGCGGCGGGCGGGGGCAAACGCAGGCGACGGCGCAGCAGAGCAAGCGCACGCTGCTGCAGGCACGCGTTGTGGCGGTGGGCGATCCGCGCACCAATACGCTGATGATCAGTGCGGCGCGCGAGACGATGATGCAGATCGCCGAACTGATCGGGCGGCTGGACGCCGCCGGCGGCCGGAAACAGCAGGTGTACGTCTACCCGCTGAAGAACGGGGATACGGACGCGGTGGCCGACGTGCTGCGGGGCATGTTCGAGGGGCAGGCCACCGGCGGGCGCCGCAGCACGAGCCGCACGGGCGAGCAGCCGAGCCGGCTGACCGAGCGGTCGAGTTCGGGCGCGTCGTCGGGCGTTGAGACCTCGCAGGGCGGGCGCAGCGCCCGGTAGTTTGGGCACGCATGGCAGGAAGAGAAAGGAAAAACGATGAACCCATTCCCGTTGAACCGTCTGTTTCGGCTGCTGCTCGTGGCGGCGTGCGGGCTGGCCTGGTGCACGGAGCTGAAGGCGCAGCAGCGCAGAAGCGGCACCGGCTCCGCCGCGCAGGCGGCCGGCGCCGGCATGCAGCGGCGGCAGTACCGCAGCCACACCCTGCTCGGCGACGCGTTGATCGAGGTGGATTCGGAGACGCGCTCGCTTGTCGTCGTGACCGACGAGCAGACCAACGAACAAATCCGCAAGGTGATCGAGAGCCTCGACCAACCGAAGCCGCAGGTGCTCATCAAAGTGCTGTTTCTGGAAGTGACGCACAGCGACGGGTTGGACATGGGCCTGGAAGGCCGCTACGCCTATCGCGACAAGGAAATCAACCAGGGCAGCGTGGAGACGATCCTGGGCCTCGCCCAGCAGATCGACGGCGGGTTCTGGAGCGTGCTGGCGAACGACTGGCAATTCACGCTGCGCGCCATCGCACAGAAGGGCAAGCTGGAAGTGCTCTCGCGGCCGTCGATCCTGGCCCGCAACAACCAGGAGGCGGTCATTGTGGTGGGCGAGGAAGTGCCGTTCGTCACCAACAGCCGCATCACGGACAACGGCCAGACGATCAACACGATCCAGTACGCGGAGGTGGGCATCATCCTGCGCGTGACGCCGTTCATCACCTCCGAAGGCCTGGTCGAGATGATCGTGGCGCCGGAGATCTCGACGCTGACCGAGGAGACGGTCGCCATCTCCGAGACGGTCAGCTCGCCGGTCATCGCGAAGCGCTCGGCGGAGACCGTCGTGGTGACGCCGGACGGCAGCACGGTGGTGATCGGCGGGCTGATGGAGACGAAAAAGACGGAAGCGGTCCGCAAGATACCGGTGCTCGGCGACATTCCGCTGCTGGGCATGGCGTTCCGGCGCAAGATCACGGAGCGAGTCAAGAAGGAGCTTCTGGTCTTCCTCACGCCGCACATTGTGGGGACGCCTGCGGCTTTGGCCGGCGTGTCGAAGCGCGAGGTGAACGAGACGCGGATGGCGCCCAGCGTCTTCCCGCAGGAGGACCTCGAGACCTATCTCGAAGGCCAGTCGCTGCGGGAAACGGAGGAAGCCGGGGCGCGGCGACGATGAACGGGAAGGCACGGAGGTTGAAAATCATGACAGGCCTGCGCTCAGCACGATATGGAACCGTGATGCTGTTCGTCCTCGCCGTCGCGGCACTGGTCGGCTGCGAGAGCTCGACGACCGACGAAATCTCCATCACGGTGGATCCGTCCTCGGCCACGCTCATCCACGGAAACGGGGCGGTGGTCTTCACAGCCGCGGCGCATTCCAATGCGCCGACGCTGTTTCTGCCGCTGGAATGGAGTGTGAGCGATTCGACGCTCGGCCGAATCGAGAGCAGCGCCGGCGTCAGCGCCGTCTATATCGGGTCCGGCCAGCTCGGCACGCAGGCGATTACGGTCCGGGACCAGGGCGAAGCCGAAGGGGTGGCCGCCGTCTATCAGCCGAAGAGCGAAGAGGAAACGGCGGGCACCACGGAATAGGCCCGCCAGCCAGCCGCGGCATTCCCATCAGCACGGCTACCACCTTGGTGCACCCGTTCGGCGCGACAACTTGACTCGAGATCTGATCCGGAAGAAACTTGCTCGAGAACTCACTCGAGCAAGGTGGGAGAGAAGACCAATTGCCGAACCAGCCCCTGCACGGGACGCGCGGGGGCCGTGCGCCCGTGAGGGGCGCCGTTCGGCAGGCAACGAAAACGACGAAGCGGATAAAGACGAGGGAGGGAGGCAACGTTCAACATTCAACGCTCAACATTCAACGCTCAACGTGGGCGGAACGCCCGGCAAGCGCAGATGCTGCAGCGATCGCCCCCGTTGAAAGTTGGACGTTGAGCGTTGAGCGTTGGGCCCAAGAACAGGGAGCCGAACCTGGCGCTGATCGTTCGGCCAGGAAGATGGATCCGGAAATCGTCAACCGTTCTCGTCGCCGTTCTCGTGGACAGAATCTCCGGCGCGTGATCATGACCGCGCGGCCAAATCGGTTTACGATAACGGCGACGAGAACGGTCGACGGTAAGCGGCCGATCGACGCGAGCACACCGTAGCCGCATAGCTGAACAGAGAGGACTGTGCCAATCTGTAGCTCCGTCATCTTTTCGTAGGTTTCGACATTGCCCGGAGTCGCGCGCGGCGGTAGGCTAACGCGGTTGGGCCGGGGAGGCGCGAATCCGGCCTCCAGACGGCCGTCCCCCCCCTGCGTTCCGCGCCCATGCCCGAGACACGCCCGTCGAGCCGAATGAAAGGAGAACGACATGCAGACGTTGCCTATGGTTGTGCTCGCGGCCGCTGTGGCCTTTGCTCACGTTGCGGCCGCCGCCTCGCCGCTGTCGCAGATCGAGAATGAACAGGACCAGGCGATCGCGGAGGCGTTCCTCAAACACGTGAAGAACACGCCAAGCCAGGTGGCGCGGCTGGCGGAGGGCACCCACCCCGAGGACCACTGCTGGCAGACGTTCAAGCATATCGGCCTGACGCTGACGGCCTACCGGCTGACGGAGGACCCGCGGTATCTGGACGTGTTCGTCAAGAACATGGACATCATGCAGGCGGCGCTGAGCAAGGGGCCCGACGGGTTCCTCGGCTGGTATGGAAAAGCGTACAAGCTGTTCCAGCCGGCGAACAAGCCGGATCTGAAGGTGGACGTGATCATCACGAGTTTCCAGGCGGTCGAGTTGCTCTGCCGCTTCATTCGTACGATCGACGCGGACCCGGCGCTGGCGGAGCGCTACGCCGCGAAGCGGGCCGAGTACCTCGATCTGATGACGGACCATCTGGTGAAGAAGTGGGACGTGCGCGGGAACTACGTGGATCTCGGCAAGCGCGGCGCGGTCTACCGCACGCATGGGGAACTGAAGCCGGAGAAGGGGCATCTGACGCAGCCGCACAACAAACACACCATCATCGGCGGCGCCCTGCTGTCGCTGTACAAGCTGACGGGCAACGACGAATACTTGAAGAAAGCCGTGAAGCTCGGCTTGCGCTTCAAGCACTGCCTGAAGCTGAAAGACGGGCATTACGAGTGGAACTACTGGGACCCGGCGGGCGCGTGGGACGTGCATCCGAAGGACCCGAACAAATGGAAGCACTGGATCGGCGTCGAACACAAGGGCGGCTACTATGCCTCGTCCCTCTCGCAGGCGGTCCGGCTGCATGCCGAAGGGCTGGTGTTCGACAAGACGGACATCGACCGCTTCGTGAAGACCCAGACGGAAATGTGCTGGAACGGCGACGTGGACAACCCGCAATGGTCGCGTTGCGACGGCACGCGCAAGGCGAAGTACACGAATGGGGCCTACATGTGCGGCGCGCTCGCCACGTACAGCGAGAAGATTGCCGCCTACTGCGGGCGCAGCGACCCGGAGGGTCGCAAGCGGCAGCGCGCGGAACGCTACGCGAAGCGTGACCACGGCTGGCAGGGCGGAATCGTAGCGGAAGGCTACGTCAACAGTCTGGTTCACGAGGTCCGCAAGGCGGCGGGCGGGAACGGGAAGCCGGCGGCGGAGCCGCTGGGTGCGGGTTTTCTGGCGAAGGCCGAGAACCGCGCGTGGCTGGAAGCGCTGGATTTCGCCGTTGAACCGCCGGGCTACGCCGCGCCGCGCACGCCGGCCGAGATACCGGACATGCCGGCCGAGCCGGGCAACTGAGCGAAACGCGTTGGGCGTTCTTTCCACCCGCGAAAGGGCGCGCCCGCCCGTTCAATCCAGGACATGGATGTTTTTCTTGTGGCACATGTCCTTGAGGACCTTCGGCCACACGGAGACGGTGACCTCCCCGAGATGCGCCTTTCGGAGCAGGAGCATCTGGGTGCGGGACTGGCCGATCCCGCCGCCGATGCTGAGCGGGATCTCGTTGTTCACGATCGCCTGGTGGTACGGGAGCTTGAGGAAGTCGAGCTGGTGGGTGAGTTCGAGCTGCTTCTTGAGCGTCGTGGCGTTGACGCGGATCCCCATGGACGTCAGCTCGTGCCGGCGCCGGGTCACGGGGTTCCACACCAGAATATCGCCGTTGAGCCCGTGCATGGGCCGGCCGTCCTCGCTCGTCGTCTCGGTCACCCAGTCGTCATAGTCCGCCGCCCGCATCTCGTGCGGGTAGCCGTCCTCGAGGGTCCAACCGATCCCGTAGATGAAGATGGCGGGATATTCCTGAATAATCTGCGTTTCGCGCTGCTTGCGCGGCAGATCGGGGTACCGGTCGAGGATCTCCTCCGCGTGCAGGAAGGTGAGTTCGTCGGGCAGGTCGGGGTACTTGCCGGTCTTCAGCTTCGGGAAGAGCGCGTGCATGTGCGTTTCGGCGCCTTTGATCACCTTCCAGATCTTCTGTACGACGCCTTTGAGGAACTGCAGGTTGCGCTGTTCCTCGGTGATCGCCAGTTCCCAGTCCCACTGGTCCACATAGGCGCTGTGGTCGTGGTCGAGGAAGTAGTCCTTGCGCACGGCGCGCATGTCGGTGCAGAGCCCTTCGCCCGTCTTCATATCGAACTGACGCAGCGCCATGCGCTTCCACTTGGTGGCCGCCTGCACCACTTCGGCGTCGACGGGGTTCTTGTCGTAGTCGTTAGCGATATGGAACCCGATCGGGGTGCGCGAGCCGTCGCGGTCGAGGTAGTCGTTGACCCCACTCCGCCTGTCGACAATCAGCGGCACGGTGACCATCATGAGGTTAAGCTCTTTGCACAGGTTCTCCTCGATGTAATTCTTGACCGCGAAGATGGCCTGCTGCGTCTCCTTGGGGCTCAGCAGGGAGGCATAGTCCTGCGGCAGGGTGTGCTGCAACTCCTCATAGTCCCCGATTCCGGGGCCGGCCAGGTCCGCCTTCTTATCCGTCATCGCCATGGTTCGCCTCCCCTTGTCTTGCGGGCGTTCGCGCGCCACACGGCCGGGCGCCCGCCCGGATTCGTCGTTACGAGCCGCCGGTTGCTCCGCCGGCGTCGGGGGTGCAGTGTCGTGTCTTGGGATGCGAGAGTCAAGCGCCGAGTGGCCGGCGGCGGCAAGGGCGGGCTACAGGCCGAAATTCTCGCGGAACCGGGCGAGGCAGTCGTCTTTCGTGCCGGCGAACAGATAGAGCCTGCCGCGAACGGCTCTGGACTCGCCCGGTTCGAGCGGGCCGACGCGGACGGACAGATGCATACAGCGGCACGGGTTGTGCCCCTGCGCGGAGAGGAACTGTTCCCAGCCGATCCCGCCGACCCATCGGCCGTCGGCGGATTCGCGAACCATGAGCCCGGCGCCGGCGTTTCGTGGGGACGTGGGCCATTTCTCGACCCAGTCGAACTTGCCGGCGGGGGCTTGGGCGTCGATGGCCGGCCGGAAAGCCTGATTGAAGTGGATCTCTCGCGTCTCGAGTTTTTCGAGCCCGGCCTCGCCCACGAACCAGGTACGCTGGCAGGTTTCGTCGAAGAACTCGCGTGTCGGGGGTACCAGCGGCTGGCCGCTCAAGCCGACGGGGTTCAGGCAGGGAATGACCGCCGCGATCGGCGGCCAGGCGTAACCGGATTGATTCGTGATTTCCATCGACAGGTCCGCGCCGTCGTCGGTGGCGGAAACCGAGAGAGCCATGCCGGGATGCGAGAGAACCGCCTGGCGATGGTCGCACGCCATGCGTTTGGTCGGGATCCAGTACCCGCCCGTGTGCTGGCCCGCTCGAACGGCGTCGAACAGGTGCCACTCATAGAACCAGAGGTAGAGCCGCACGCCGGCGGCTTCCGTCGGCCAGAACGCCAGCCCGCGCTCCCACTCGCCGAGTACGATCATGGCCTGCCCCTCCAGCGGGCCGACGGACGCGCGAAGCGCTACTTGCCCCGCTCGTACACACGCAGATAGTCCAGATCCACTTTCGTCGGCTTGAAATTGCGGAACGCGATCCAGCCTCCGTTCGTCAGCACGCGCCAGGGGATCCTGCCGGAGACCGTTTTGCCGGGATCTTCGACATCGAGCACGGTCTTGCCGTCGACGGCCAGCGTGATCCGCTTGCCGGCCATCTGCAGATCGAACGCGAACCAGGTGTCGGGTTTCCCGAAGAACGGGGAGGGGCAGGAGGCAAAGCCGGTCTCGTCGTCATGCCGCTTGCCGGCGCCGCGGCGGCGCTGCTCGCGCGTCCAGGGATAGAGCGATGCGGTGGCCCCGCCCAGATGCCGCACGTAGCAGGTGTCGAGGTCGTCGCGCAGGATGCCGACCGAATACAGGTGCATGATGTTCGTGCCGGCGTAGTGGCCCATGTCCGCGTCCGGCCGCGTCCAGCCGAAGACGGTCTTGCAGCCGGATTCCGGGGTCGGGTTCGCGTTCCAGTAGACGATCGAGCGGTTCTTGCTCTGGCCGCGCGCGCGGAAGACGAGCCGCACGTCGCCGTCGAACCGCTGCTTGAGCCAGAGTACGGAGCGGTTGGCCGTGTCGATCTCCAGGTAGGAGGTCTCCCCCTCCGTCTTGACGGCCAGTTTCGCGTTGCCGTCGAGTTGCCAGTCGGCCGCGTTGATCGGCGCGGCAAAGTCTTCGTGGAACGCGAGCTGCCACGCCCCGTCCTGCGCGGTGCAGGGGCGAGACGCGCAGAGCAAGGCAAGGATCGGCAGGCTCCAGAATCGGGCAGCCTGTGTCATGGTTCACGACTCCTTTTCATGGATGTGGCACGCATCATGCCGCGATCTGCGCGGCAGTGCAAGTCCTTGATTAAAAATTATCCTTGATAAAGAACATATCCCTTGATAATTATTTAACAATGATTACAAAGGTGACAGGAAAGAATCAGGTCACGGTCCCCGCCTCGATAGCCGCCCGCGAGGGGATTCACGCGGGCACACGGCTCGACTGGCAGCCTACGGACCGGGAACACGTGCTGGTGGTGCATGTTCTGCCTGACCGGGCAACATTGGCCTCGCAGCTTCGCGGCAGCGGGAAGGCGCACAGGAAGAGAGGGTCGAGCGCCGTTGCGAATCTGATACGTGAACGTGAGCGTGAAGAGCGCGGACGGAGGTGATGCGCCGATGGCGACACACGTGCTGGACACCTCCGCGCTGCTTGCGCACTGCTTCGACGAGCCGGGTGCCGAGGAGGTAGACGCGTTGTGGCAAGACGCCGAGAATCGTCTCGCCGTTTGTGTGCTGTCACTACCGGAATTCAAGACCCGGATTCTGGAGGAGATGGATGATGCGGCGGAGGCGGAACGGGTATTCGACCTGTACTGCACTCAGTTGGTTGACACGCTTCCCGTAGACCGCGCCGTGGCACAAGAGGCGATAGCGCTCCGGGCGGCTGCGCCCGGGCGCTTGCCGCTGGTTGACGCGGTCATCGCGGCCTGCGCGAAGGCCGCGGCGGCGATCCTTGTGCACCGCGACCCGCACATGGCCACAATCCCGGCTGATTGGGTTCGGCAACTCCGATTGCCGGCCAAGAGATAACCTGCACACGGGGACGCACGTGCCGGGCCGCCGGGCGATTGAGAAGAGGGGAGCCGTCCTAGTTTCAGGTGAACGAGGCGAAAGAGATTCTGCAGGTGTTGAGCCTGACCAGCGACGCGACGGACGCGGAGCACATGAGCCGGACGTTCGCGTCGAAGGTGCTGCAGGAGCAGAAGCGGATCCTGATCAAGGACGCCCGCGAGCTGGACAGCGCGGAATGGGGCACGACGGTGCAGGAGCAGCACATCCGCTCGATCATGGGGGTGCCGATCCGGACGCAGGGCCGCGTGATGGCGGTACTGCTGGCGGGCAATCTGAGCGATCCGGACGTGTTCACCGACGTGCATCTCCGGATCCTGGGTTTCGTCGCGCGAGTGGCGGAAATCGCGTTTCAGAACGAGAGTTTCATGAAGCTGCGCACACTCAGCGGCATGCTCCCGATCTGCGCGAACTGCAAGAAGATCCGCGACGACGACGGGCACGGGGCGCAACTCGAATCGTATTTCCAGGCGAACACCGAAATCCTGTTCAGCCACGGCATCTGCCCGGAATGCGCCCGGGAACTATACGGGATCGGATGAAGGTGGAAGCGGCGTCTCGCCGCTTCCACCGGGCCGAAGGCCCGGATATCCCGGGCGGTTCTACTATGCGCCACCGTGCCTCCTGGCCGGCTTTCCACCTCGCCGCCCGAGTTGCGCGATGCTAGAATCCCGCATCGATGCGAAAAGACCGAACAGCCCAGCCCGCGCGGCACCACGCCAAGGCGAACCTTCTCTATCTGCAAGGCGGTGAGTCTGGATTGCCGCAAGGAGCCCGATGCGGTGCGCGCGTATCGGGAGTCTGCGGCGCTGCCGGCCCATGATCGAGAATGGGACCCGGTCGTCGACCTGTTCGTCCGCTGGCGGACGGGCGACGTTCCGTAGCACTTGCCGTCTCAGCCGGCGCAGGCATCAAGCCTGTGCGGCGTTACGGGCGCTGGCCGTTCGGATCTGTTCGAGAGCTTTGGTGTAGCAGGGCAGGCAATAGCCATGCGAGACAATTTCGACTGACAACCCATCGACGCTCTTCCACGTATCACCGCTCTTCACACGTTCGCACTTGGGGCATTGGATGACCGCACTCGGCTTCGTAGCGAGGCGCGCGCTCATGGCGAGAGACTCCTTCGGAGCTACGACGTTTTGTGAATCGGAAAGAACTCTGACCTGACAAGCCAAACAACCTGTTCACTTTGCCACCGTGCGGGATGGGGCTCAAGCCCTAAATGAAAAAAAGTGAAGGCGACGGAGGGAGGGCGCATTTTCAGCCTGAATTCGGGGCATTTCGGACTTCTCCCGGGCCGGAGGCCCGGGGGAAGCGGCGAGACGCCGCTTCTACATTCGCCCGGATGCTCCTGATCCGTTCGTGGGGTCCGGTGAACGGGCCCTTGGCGCAGGCGACCACGGAGTAGCAGTCGTCGGGCGCCATCCAGCTCTTGCAGGCCGACATCGGCATGAAGGTGTCGGACAGGTCGGCCATCTTCGCCGCCATGCCCGCACGCAACCGTGCGAGGACCGGTTGGGCGACGGGGTCTCGCGCCAGGTTACGGACCTGATGCGGATCGGCGAGATTGTCGTACAGGTGTTCCGATTCCCGAGATACCCCATGTTGTAGCCCGCCTCGTGCAGGACGTACCCGATCGCGTGATGGTTCGGGTTGATGCAGCACTCGTTGATGACCACCCCGGTTGACGAGGTGTATTTGCCCGTGAAGAGCGAAGCGCGGTATGCGGCACAAACGGGGGACACCGCGACCGAGTTGGTGAAGTGCACGCTCTGGGCGGCGAACCGGTCGAAATTCGGCGTGATCGCCCTTTGATCGCCCTGGAAGCCGAACACGTCGTGCCGAAGCTGGTCGGCGAAGACGTAAACGAGATTGGGACGTTCTGGGCGCTGAGTCATGCAAGGAAGCCTAGCCTGATTGGGTCGTTATTGGAAGGTTGGAAGAGTGGAAGATATGGAAGAGTGGAAGAATGGAAGGTTGGAAGGTTGGAAGGATGGATGGAGTGATACGTTCCGGGACGTATGCCATACGACACTCATTCCCCCACTCTTCCATTCTTCCATTCTTCCACTCTTCCATCCTTCCGTCATGCCCACAACTCGCGTCCGTCATGGATCGCCAGTCCGATCTGCTCTTTCGCTGCGACCTGTTTGTTACGGCCGTTGTACCAGAGCAGCCAGCGGTCGGTCTGCTCTTCGTAGAGGGCGAAAGGTTTGTAGCAGGCGTCCCCGTCCCACGCGCCTGGATCGGGGGCCAGGATCGGATTGGCGGGGTGTCGTTCCCAGCCGGTGATGCCGTCGCGGGAGCGAGCGAGCCCGATCCGCGCCGTGTGCGGGGTCTGAAAGCCGATGTAGCACATGACATATCGCTCGCCGCAGGGCAACACCTGACAGGCCGTGACCTTGCATGGCTCCCATGCGCTGCCGGGGTCAGCGGTGAAGATCGGGTTGCCGGGATGCTTGCGCCATGCGATTCCGTCCGAGCTCGTCGCATAGCCGATCGCGTCGGGCTCGTACTGTTCGCCGCCCGAGTACCACATCCGGAAGCGTTTGCCGTCTTCGTCCCAAAGCACGTGCGGGCACATGACGGCGACTCGCTCCCAGTCCTGCTCCGGCGCGAGTACGGGTTCGCGTTGGGCACGGCGCCACCTGACGCCGTTGGGGCCGGTTGCGTAGCCGATCCGCGATTGGCCGCCCGCCTGGCCCGTGTACCACATGTGATAGCCGTCACGTCGTTTCACCACGATGACGCGGTTCACTTGCGCTTCCCACCCGCTGGAGGGAGCCGGTTCGAGAACGACCACGGGCTCGGTCCATCGGATCCCGTCGCGGCTCTGCGTGAGGCCGATAGACTGCCTCGGTCGCCAGGAGAACCACATACGGTAGACGCCCGCTTCCTTCAGCACGCAGACGTCGAAACAGGTGCCCAGATCCCCGCCGAGTACCGGGTTGCCCCGGTATTTCCGCCAGCCTGCATTCGTTTTCATGGTCGACCGCGGCATGACCGCCCGTCCCGGCCGTCGGTTCTTTCGAACGACCCGGCGGCCGGCTCTTGCCTATTCTGCCCTTTCTCGACTATGCTGACCATGCAAGAGAGTCGTAGAAAAGGGGGACGATTCCGACATGAAGAAGATCGACATCCACATTCATCTGCAGAAAGACGACCCGACGCTGGAGTCGTACCTGGCCCACATGGACGCGCACGAGGTGGAGGCGGCATTGGTACACGCGACCTCCCGCGAGGAGGTCGGCAACGAAGCGGTGCGCAAGGCCGTCAGCGCGCATCCGGACCGGCTGTACGGCAGCGTATACGTCGACCTGCGCCGACCGGTCTACGCGTGTATCGACCTGATCAAGGAGTACCGGGCGCACGGATTCAAATCGATCAAGCTGTTTCCGAACCTGGGCTACGACCCCAACGACGAGCAGTTTGAACCGTTCTGGCAAGCAGTCGAGGATCTGGGACTGATGTGTCTCTCGCACTGCGGCTGGCTCGCCCCGGCGCCGGACAAGCGGGAGCGGCGCAGTTCGCTGACGGCCACCCCGTTCCACTTCGAGATTCCTGCGCGCCGGCATCCGGGCATCAACTTCATCTTCGCCCACTTCGGCGGCGGCGCCACCTATCTGGAAACCGTCACGCTGCTTTCCAGGCTGAAGAACTGCTACGCGGACACATGCCGCGGCTGGGGCGTGTGGGTCTGGGAGCAACGCATGCCGGGGTTGAAGGGGCTGGACTTCCACCACGTCCTGTTCGGCACCGACAGCATCGGCGCGCAGTACGGCGAACACGAAAAGTGGTGGACGCAGACCCTGCTGGATATGGGCAGGAGCGAGGATGATCTGAAGCTGTATTTCTACGAGAATAACGCTAGGCTGCTGGGGCTGGGGGCCTGAACGTCGAACATCGAACACTGAACAGTGAACTTCGAACGGACTATCGGTGCACAGGAGTGATCCCGCGAACCCAGGAATCCTCTGACTTCGATGTTCGATGTTGGCTGTTCGATATTCGATGTTCGATGTTCGACGTTCGCCGCGCTACCGAAGACTACCGGCTAGATGGGAGCCCAATCGTGTACACCAACCGCTACTCACAGATGGTGCAGGAATACTACGTGCGGCGTCTGCGCGCGATCATGGCTGAGCGGGCGGAGCGGCTGAACCGGCTGAAGACGCGCGCGCAGGCCCAGGCCTACGTGCGGCGGGTTCGCGCCGCGGTTCGGCGCTGTTTCGCGCCGTTCCCGAAACGGACGCCGCTGAACCCGGTGATTACGGGGCGTGACGAGTACCGGCCCTACGTCCTGGAGAAGGTTGTGTTCGAGAGCCGGCCGGGGTTCCTGGTGACCGGCAACCTGTTGCTGCCGAAGGGCCGCACAGGCAAATGCCCGGCCGTGCTGGGCGTCTGCGGGCACAGCGTAGAGGGCAAAGCCGCGGTGCCGTACCAGTCCTTCGCGCAAGGCTTGGCGGTGAAAGGTTTTGTCGTGTTTCTCCTCGATCCGATCAGTCAGGGCGAGCGTTTTCAGTTCTACCGCAAGGATGGCGCACCGCGGCCGCCGTTGACCCAGGCGCACACGATGATGGGGACCCAGATGACGCTTGTGGGCGACTTTTTCGGCACGTGGCGGGTGTGGGATGCGATGCGCGGACTGGACTACCTGCTCTCGCGCCCGGAGGTGGACCGTTCGCGGGTCGGGGTGACGGGCAATTCCGGCGGCGGCACGCTCAGCACCTATGTGACGGCGCTCGACCCGCGGGTGACGATGGCGGCGCCGAGCTGCTTCATCTGCTCCTACCTCGCCAACATGGAGAACGAGCTTTCGGCGGATGCGGAGCAGAACCCGCCGGGGATCATCGGGGCGGGCCTGGACCACGTCGACATGCTGTTGTGCTACGCACCGCGCCCTACCCTGATCCTGGGCCAGCAGGACGACTATTTCGACGCGCGCTACGTGCGCAAGGCGGGCGAGGATCTAAAGCGCGTGCATGCGCTGCTGGGCTCGCGCGGCACGGCGGAGGTATTCGTGGGGCCGCGCGGGCACGGCTACCACGTCGAGAACCGGGAGGCCATGTACGCCTGGTTCATGAAACATGCCGGGCTGCGGGGAACCGCCCGCGAACGGGGGGTGAAGATTGTCGACGCGAAGCGGCTGTACGCCACGCCTCGCGGCGAGACGCACCGGGCGGGCAGCCGACGCGTGTTCGAATTCACAGCCGAACGGGCCGGGGCACTGGCGAAACGGCGCGGCAGGCCTGCGCCGGGGACGCTCCAAGCCGCCGCCCGCCGCCTGCTGGGTCTGCGGCAGGCCAAGGGCGCACCTCCGTACCGCGTCCTGATCCGCTGGGCACGCCAGAACGACATTCCGAACAGACAGGCCGTATTCGCCGTCGAAAGCGAACCGGGCATTCTGGTCTATGTCGCCAGTTTCGGCCGGGCGCACCCGTTCATGCACGCGCCGACGGGCAAGGTGACGTTGTACGTGGGCCACACGTCGGGAGAGGAAGACGTGGGGACAATCCGCGCAGTCCGCGCGTTGAATACGCCGGCCCGCTCGCTCGTAGTCGTCGACCCGCGCGGGATCGGTCAATCGCGGCCGCAGGCCGGCTGCGCGCGGCAGGCGTCCTTCGACCAGGTGATGAGCGCCGACTACTTCCACGCGGCGGCAGGCGACATGCTTGGGGAGAGCGTTCTGGGCCGGCGCGTATTCGACGTGATGCGCGCGATCGACTTCCTGTGCGCCGGCGGCGCGACGGACATCACGCTCATGGGCCGCGGGTTGGGGTCAATCACGGTCGCGTTCGCGGCGCTGCTGCATCCCTGCCGGCCGCGCGCGCGGCTGTTGCATTATTTGCCGAGTTACCAGTCGATCGTCGACTCGCCGCTGTACGCCTGGCCGTTGTCGGCATTCCCGCGTGGGGTACTGAAGCACTTTGATCTGCCGGATGTGTACCGGGCGCTCGGGCGCCGGTTCACCCGGACCCAGCCCTGGAACGCGCACATGAAGCAGGGAGTTCAATGAGCGGCTACCAGACCGAGTCGACGTCACCGTTCGTCCCGCTCCCGGGCCGCCCCCTTTCCCGGCGCGGCACGCCCACGGTCTCGCAGTCCCACGGTCTCGCAGTCCCACGTTCCCACACGCATGACGTTCTACCGCATAGCGCTTGATCCGCTGCCGTCGTTCTACTCCGCGGGGGTCGCGACCGGCTTGCCCGGCTACCGGCATATGGACCGCACGCTCCGCTCGCACGAGCTGTTCCTCGTCGAGGAGGGCCGTCTGTTCATGGCAGCCGACGGCGTGCGCACGTGCGCGGAGGCGGGGACGATTCTGTTTCACCCGGGCAACGTCTGGCAGGAAGGCACCGCGCCGTCGCCGGCGGGTGTGAAGTTTGCCTGGCTCCATTTCCAGGCAGGCGTCGAGCGCTGCGAGCTCGGCCCGGCGCAGGTGAGCCGGATTCGCGACAGCCTCACGCTGGCGGGGCCGGCAACAGGCGGGGCTCAGAAGTGCGTTTTCATTCCGTCGGCCTGCCGCCCGGCGTACTTCGCGGAGTTGATGAACCTTGCCTATGCGCTTGCCGAGCGCAAGCGCCGGTACGTGCTGGAGCGTTCGCTGATCGTCAACCTGCTGCTGTGCCGGCTCTCGACCGCCTACTTCGAAGACGTCCGCTGCCTGCCCCGCACCCGGCAGGGCCGCATCGCCGAGGAGGTCAAGTACTGGCTCGGCAAGACGTTGGCTCAGCCGGTCTCCGCGCGGGACATCGCGCGCATGCTGAAGATGAATCCCGACTACGTCAACCGCGCGTTCAAACGGGAGACCGGCCGAACGGTCTCGGCGTACATCGCACAGCGCAAGATGGAGCACGCCAGACAGCTGCTCGTCTCCGGCAAGACGGTCAAGCAGGCGGCCGCCGGGACGGGCTTCGCGGACGTCAGGTACTTCTCAAAACGGTTCAAGCGGCACACCGGCTTCACGCCGGGCCGATTCGTCGAGGTGTCGGGCGAGATATACAGAAACTAGCGGGCCTGGAAGAATGGAAGATTGGAAGACTGGAAGGATGGGGGACTGGATGGGAGCCAGACTGGACACAGCAACGCCCTTGCACCCTTCTAACCTTCCATTCCTCCAATCTTCCATCCTTCCGCTCTTCCATTCCTCCCATCTTCCATTCTTCCACTCTTCCCATCTTCCAGACGTCCGCTTCTACCGATGAACGTGGCATACATCAACGCTTACAAGGACGGGATCCTGCCACAACGCATTGAGGCGGCGTTGAAGGTTCTCGAGCGCTGCACGCTCTGCCCGCGGCGGTGCCGGGTGAACCGGCTCGAGGGGCAGCCCGGCTTCTGCAGGACGGGTCGTGATGCGGTGCTCTCGAGCTACAACCCGCATTTCGGGGAAGAGAGCCCGCTGGTCGGCCGCGGCGGGTCCGGCACGATCTTCTTCACACACTGCAATCTCGGCTGCGTGTTCTGCCAGAACTGGGACATCAGCCACGAGGGGCACGGGATGGCGGCCGCCCCGGAACAGCTCGGCCGGATCATGGCCGGCCTGCAGGAAATGGGCTGTCACAACGTGAATGTCGTGACGCCCTCGCACGTCGTGCCGCAGATTATCGAGGCGCTGCCGGTGGCAATCGAGAAGGGACTGAGCGTGCCGCTGGTCTACAACTCGAACGGGTACGACAGCGTGGAAACGCTGAAGTTGCTCGACGGCATCTTCGACATCTACATGCCCGACCTGAAGTTCGCGGACGGCGCGCGCGCGGAGCGCTACTGCAACGCGCCGGACTACCCCGCGGTCGCGAGGGCGGCGCTGAAGGAGATGCACCGGCAGGTGGGCGACCTGGAAATCGACGCGGCGGGGCTGGCGACGCGGGGGCTGCTGGTCCGGCACCTGGTCATGCCGGAGGAGACGGCGGGCACGCGCGAGCTGATGCGGTTCCTGGCGCAGGAGATTTCGACGAACACGTACGTAAACGTCATGAACCAGTACCGGCCGTGCGGCGCCGCGCGAACGTTCAAGGAACTGAGCCGGTCCGTCACACAGGAAGAGTACGCCGCCGCGCTCAGAGCGGCGAACGAAGAGGGCATCACCCGGCTGGACCAGCGCCGGGGCATCTTCCCGCGGTAGCTGCAACCCGAAACCTTGTCGAGGGCTTTGTCGAGAACCTTGTCGCCCCCCCCGCCGCAGCGGCGGGGTCGACAACGATGACGACAAAGATAACGACAAAGAGAGGATGGCTGGAAAGATGAAAAAGACGGACATTCATCCGCACCGGGGCGGGAGCGCATCGCATCCGGAAGACACGCTGGTTGCGTTTGAGCGGAACCTGCGTGACGGGTTCAGCCTGGACATGGACCTGCGCAAGACGGCCGACGGCGAGATCGTCGTCATTCACGACCGCACAACCGGCCGCACCTGCGACAAGGACTGGGTGGTCGCGCACCGGACGGCGGCGGAACTCAAGACGCTCGATGCGGCGTACCATTTCGATCCGGGCAAGGACGGGCGCTTCCCGCTGCGGGGTAAGGGGATCGGGCTCTCGACGCTGGACGAAGTGTTCGCCTTGTTCAGCAAGGGCCGGCAGCCGGACGCCAGCATGTGGATCGACACGAAGGACGACCAGGATTGCCCGATCGCGGAAAACGCGGTGCTGTACGACCGGCTGATCGATCTGATCGGCCGGTTCGATCTGTGGGAAGCGGCCCACATCGAGGTATCCCGCGCCGAAGAGGCCGACGCGCTCCGATCGCGCGACGAGCGGGTGACCGCGGTCTTCTGGGGCAAAGACCTCGGGGCGCTCGAACAGGCTCTGGCCTATCCGCACTATGTCCGTATGGGCATGCCGCCGCCGGCCGCGATGCAGTTGGCGGACCGGGTACGCGGTGCGGGCAAGCGGCTGCACGTGACCCGGTTCCGGTACGAGCAAGCGGTCTGGGACGAACTGAAGGCCGTCCGCCCGGATTCCGTCGGCGTAGATGACTACCAGGCGTTCCTCGCTCTGACACCGTAGAAAGAACCCGCCCCCCCGGCGGCACCTCTTGCCGCCGGGGGGGAAAGCCGGGGCGACTCTTCCGCTTTCCGCGTTTCCGCAAGCGGAACCCGCGATATTGAAAGCCCGTTTTGCGCCGAAACGCCATACTGGTTTCGTTCCGTGGCGGGGAGGCATCGTTATGACAACGACAGAAGCGGCAACGGAGACGGTATGCGCGTGGACGGCGGACGAGATCACGGCGCGGTTGGCGTTCTCGATTTCGGCGTTCCAGTTCAGGAAAACCGCGTACGGCCCGCGCGAGATCGCGGAGGTGCGGGCAGCGGGCATCACGCGGCTGGAGCTGGACTTCGTCCAGTTCGACTACCGTGACCGCGCTCAGCGCGCCGCGCTGACGCGCGAGTGCGCGAAGCAGGGCGTTACGATCGTCTCGTTCCACGGCCAGTGCAAACTGGAGACCCGCCCGCCGATCCACGCGGAAGACGAGGCGGTACGCAAGAAGGCCGTGCGGGAAGAAGTCGGCTGGGTACGCGCCGCGGCGGAGGAACTGGGCGCGAGTCTGTACGTGACGCACATCAACCGGCCGACACCGGCGACCGTCCGATCGTTTCACGAGATCCTGGACCGGACCGCGGACCTGCCTCTGACGATCGTGCTCGAGAACTGCGGCCCGATCAAGATCCGGGACGCCATCGACCTTGTCGATCGGTTCGGCTCGGCCCGGTTCAAGCTGAACCTGGACATCGGCCACGAGCACATCGACCGGGTGAACCCGCTGACCCGGGCCGAGACGGCGCGTGCCGCGGTGTCGCAATGCGGGGCGCGGCTCGTGCACACGCATCTGCACGATACGGTCGACCACGATCACTATGCGCCGTTCCATCCCGCGGGCCGCATCCAGTGGGCGGAGGTTTTCCGGGGCCTGCGGGACATCGACTATCAGGGTCTGTTCCTGTTCGAACTGCTGACCCGCGACGGGACGGAGGCCACGCTGCGCGAGAGCCTGGCCGCGGTGCGTGCTTTTCCGGAACGGCTCGCGGCGCGATGCGCAAGAGAATAGGCGTGCCCTGCCCGAACGGCTCGCGAGGGCGGTCGCCCGCCATTCGCGTGGTCCAGCCCGCTGGCGGGCGCGCGCCCGGCCGGACGAAGCAACGAGATCGGCGAGGCGAAAACGGGCCGCGCCCGCCGTAGCGCTGCGCGAAGGCGGGCCGCGCGCTTCCCGCCAGGCGATCCCTCTTGTCACGCCAGAGCCGGTACCCTATCCTACCTGCGCACGTCTGTGACACACCCGGGAGGAGCGACGATCATGCTGAGCATATCGGAACCCGTCCACGGCGCGGTACTCAGCCGGCGCCATGGCGAACAAACGGAGGCCGGCCTCCGGATTGCGGTGCGCGGCCAGGCGCCGCTGCGCGACCGGGTGACGGTGAACGGCGCGGAGGCCGACCGCGCGGGCGACACGTTCTGCGCGCAGATCGTTCTTGCGGAGCGGGAGACGGACATCGTGGCCGTCTCCACCGGCGCGGCGGGCCGTCAGGAACACCGGGTCCGCGTGGTCTGGGACCGGCACTCCAAGCCGCGCTACCGCTTCTCGATCGACGACAACAGTTTCTTCCTGCGCGACATCGCGCAGCAGCAATACGGTTCGCCTTTCGACTGCTTCTATCTCGACATCCTGCGCAAGCTGAACGAGAAGTACGGCGCGAAGTTCGTGCTGAACATCTACTATACGACCGGCGAAGACTTTTCGCTACCGGAGTTCCCCGACCGCTACAAGGGCGAATGGGCCGACAACGCCGACTGGCTGAAGCTCTCGTTCCACGCCTACGCCAACCTGCCGGACCGGCCCTATCAGTACGCGACGGCCGAGAAGCTGGCCGCCGATTTCGACCGGGTGGCGAACGAGATCCTGCGCTTCGCCGGGGAACAGACCTGGTCGCCGCCGACCGTCATCCACTGGGGCATGGTGCAACCGAACGCCCTGCCCGTGCTGGCCGAGCGCGGGGTGACGGTGTTGAGCGGGTTCTTCAGCGGCCGAAGCAGCGGCTTCGACGTGCACTACTTCCTCGATGAGCGCCGGTGCGAGCACATCATGCGCAACGACGTGCTGAAGGACTTCGAGACGGGCATCGTGTTCTCGAAGGTCGACATCGTCTGCAACAATACGCCGCTCGATCAGGTCGTGCCGACGCTCGAGCCGCTGACGCGGGACCCGAACCGCGCGGAGATCATGGACCTGTTCACGCACGAGCAGTATTTCTGGCCGTTCTACAAGAACCACAAGCCCGACCACGCCGCGCGGCTCGACGCGGCGATCCGGTTCGTGACCGAACAGAGCTACGAGCCGGTGTGGTTTCATGAAGGGTTCCTGGGGGTGGCGGATTGACACCGAGCGGACGGACGGCCCGCTGCGCGGGGCAAAGACGTTGGCGGGTCGCCGGCATCCACCAGCCCGCGTCACACGGAGAACGGGACGGATAGGAGGCGGCGACAGGAGATGCAGGATCGACCGGGCCCCCTCACCCCCACCCTCCCCCCCCGAGGGGAGAGGGCGTACTCGCGGGTACGTCTTCTGCCCACGCAGTTGACGAATGGCATCGTGCACGAACCCTCGTGTTAATGTCGCCGGGACCACACGATCTTCTCCCTCTCCCCTCGGGGGAGAGGGCCGGGGTGAGGGGGCTTGGATGCCGAGAGCCAAGGAGGCATATATGAAGCCACGATTCCGCGCGATGCTGTCCGTGCTGCTGTTCGGGCGCATCCTATGCAACGCCGCCCCGATCGCCATGCGGGAGGTGACACCCAAGCCGGCCGACGAGATCCTCTTCAACCCGGGCATGGGCATTTTCATGTCGTCGTCCAGTCCGGGGCTTCGGATCGGGGGCGACGAGTGGTACCTGAAGATCTCGAACATCGTGTACCTGCGCTGCGCGTGGGCCAAGGTGCAACCGCGCGAGGACGCGACGCTGGAGGAGTTCTTCGATCCGCTCTTCGACTACTGGGTGAAGCAGCGCAAGATGCGGCTGGCGTTCCGGGTCATGGCCGAGTGCGTCGGCCCCGAGGACTACGTCACGCCGAAATGGGTCTTCGACAAAGGCGTGCCGGGCGTGCGACATACCGGGAAGAAGGGCAATACTCAAATCGACCCGGTCTTTTGGGACGAACGATACCTGGCTGAATGCGACCGGTTCATCGCGAAGCTTGGCCGGTATCTGGACGGCCGCGAAGGGTTCGAGTACATCGACATGGGCCTGATCGGGGAATGGGGCGAAATGCACCTGGGCCTGCACATGCCGGGCCGCTGGACGCCGCCGCAGCTCCAGGAGACCGGCTTCACGCGCGCGCGGTATGTCGGGGCGTACCGCCGCATGATCGACGCCTACGCGCGCGCGTTCCGCCATTCGCGCGTGTTCCTCAATGTCGGCAGCGACTATCCCGAAATCAACCACTATGCCGCCCTGCGGGGCGTCCATTTCCGGCAGGACGGGCTCAGCCCGAAAGGGTTCTCGAGCAAGGTGGGCGAGACGTTCTTCCTGCCCTACGCGCGCCAGTGGGTCAAAGGCAACGCGGAGTTTCACAGCCGGTTCGCGGGCGATGAGTTGCGCGCGGCCATCGCCAAGGGGCTGGCGGCCGGCATCAGCTATCTGAACACGAACATCCACTGGCTGCCCACGCTCAAGGACGCGCCGGAGGAGACCCGCCGGATTCTCACCGATGCGGCCCGCCGCGTGGGCTATCGCTTCGTGCTCACGCGCGTGTCCGTTCCGGAACAGACCGGCCTCGACGGCGTGCGGCCGGCGCGGCTTCCCGTGGAGCAGGAATGGCAGAACACGGGCGTGGCGCCGTGCGGCGAGAGCTTCGCGCTGCGGTTCACGCTGGCGGACGCGCAGGACAGACCGGTCAGCGAAGAGCTGCTCTTTCCGCGAACGCCGACCTCGCACTGGTGGCCGGACGAACCGGTTCGGGAAACGGTGGTGCTGACCGTCCCGCCCGGCACGGCGCCGGGCACCTACCTGCTGAAGGTCGCCATGGTCTGGCCGGAGCAGAAGCGTACGATCCTGCTCGGGATCGACGGGCGGGACCGAACCGACGCCTATCGGCTCTGTCCCATTCGCTGCGCGCGGATCCGCCGTGCGGCGCACGCCTATCACACCGGGTTCGAGCCGGGCGAGAGCCTCTGGAAGGCCAGCCCGGGAATCACGGTGACGCGCGACGACGCCGTGAAGCACGGCGGGCAGAGCGCGATCCGGGTCGAGGGCACGCAGGAAGGAAGCTGGTGTTTCGCCTCCTTCCCGTTGCCCGACCCCGTCCTGCCGTACAGCAAGTACCGGCTCTTGTGCTGGATGCGGGTCGCCGCGTGCAGCCGCAACCGCGCGCCCTACCTGAAAGCGGGGCTCGGCGACGAGGCGGGCAAGGGTATCGTGAACCGGCTGACAGGCCGTTACAACACCCGCACAATGGACACATGGCAGGAACTGAGCGTGGCGTTCGAGACAACCGCCGCCACGCGCGGCGCGACGCTCGCGATCGAGAAGGGCACCGGCCTGGACAAGGCGACGGTGCGGCTGTGGCTCGACGACGTGAAGCTGGAACGGCTCGAAGCGCCGTAGGGCGGCGCGTGGCGCCTCTCGAGCAAGTTTCGTTTCGCGTGAATGCGTAGGCGAACCAGGACGGAGCCATGTCCACGCTGCGTTTTGAAACCCTGACGATGCCCGGCGCCCGGCTCGGCGGGCTGAACCCGCTGCCGGTGCTGCATCCGCTGCGTACCGGCAACGAGGCGACGAAACGCGGCGGCCGCACGGCGGGCAAGGACGATCTGCACATCGGCTACGGCATCGAGCTGCCCTGCCTGCCCTACGGCGTGCAGGACGGTTATGACCGCGTACGCGGACCCCGGCCGTTCCGGACGGCGGTCCTCGAGAACGACCTGATCCGGGCGACGTTCCTTCTCGAACTGGGCGGGCGGCTCTGGTCGCTGTTCGACAAGGCGGCGAACCGGGAACTGCTCTACGTGAACCCCGTGTTTCAACCGGCGAACCTGGCGATCCGCAACGCCTGGTTCAGCGGCGGCATCGAATGGAACATGGGGATCCGCGGGCACAGTCCGTTCACCTGCTCCCCGTTGTTCGCCGCGCGCCTGACCTCGCGCCGCGGCGAGCCGGTCCTTCGGCTGTACGAATTCGAACGCGTTCGGTGCTGCGCGTTCCAGATGGATTTCCACCTGCGCGACGACCGGCCCTTCCTGTTCGCGCGGATCTGCATCCGCAACCCGCACGGGGCCGAGCGGCCCATGTACTGGTGGACGAACGCCGCCGTGGCGGAAGCCGACGGGGTGCGCGTCCTGATTCCGGCCGATTCCGCCTACCGTTTCGACTACGAGGGCGGCCTGAAACCCTCTCCCGTTCCGATCCAGGACGGGCAGGACGTGAGCTACCCGAAGAACATGTCGCATGCGAAGGATTTCTTCTACCGGATCCCGGACGGCTGCCCTCCATGGCAGGCGGCGTTGGGCGGCGACGGATACGGGATCGTCCAGACGTCGACCCCGTTGCTGAAGGGGCGCAAGATGTTCGTTTGGGGTACGGGCCAAGGCGGCCGGACCTGGCAGGACTACCTCTCGGAACCGGGCCACCCCTATTTCGAGATCCAGGCCGGACTGGGCCGGACGCAGTCCGGGTGCATTCCCATGCCCGCCGGCGCGACCTGGACGTGGCTCGAGGCGTGGGGCCCGCTGCAGGCCGACGCGGGCCGCGCGCACGGCGGCGACTGGGCCGCCGCGCAGGCCGAGGTGGAGAGCCGGTTGCAGGCGGCCATCGAACCGGCCTGGTTGGCGGAGGAGATGGCAAGAGGCGCCGAATGGGGCGAGCGCCCGCCGGACGAACTCGTGCAGGCCGGCTCCGGCTGGGGCGCACTGGAACGACGACGGCGGGCGGCTTCCGGCGAGCGGCCGCTGTGCTCGCCCGCCCTGCCCTTCCCTGAAGATACGCTCGGCTCGGAGCAGGCGCCGTGGCGCCACCTGCTCGAGCACGGGGTGCTGCCGGAGACGGCCCCCGCCGAAGCGCCCGGCGCCTGGATGACGCAGCGCGAATGGTTCGATCGGCTCCGGCATTCCGTATCCGCGGGGGCCGGCGCGCACTGGCTGGCGTGGCTGCACCTGGGTCTGATGCACTATGCGCGCCGGGAACCGGCCGAAGCGCGCGCCGCGTGGGAGCGGTCCGTTGCGTTGCAGCCTTCGGCGTGGGCCTACCGCAACCTGGCCCTGCTCGCGTGCCATGCACGGGAGCACGCGCGCTGCGCCGCGCTGTACATGCACGCATGCCGCCTGGCCAGGCTGCCTCAGCTCTTTACCGAGTGCGGTCGCGCGTTGATCGCCGCGGGGCGGCCGGCGGAAGTAGGCCCGTTGTTCGACGCACTGGACGAGTCTGCTCGGCATGGCGGGCGCATCCAACTCGTGCGGGCGCAGGCCGCACTGGAAGCAGACGATCTCGACGCGGTGGAACGGTTCGTGGACTCCGCCCCGGTCATCCCCGATATCCGCGAAGGCGAAGTGACGCTGACGGACCTATGGTTCGCGCTGCAGGAAAGAAAGCTGGCCGCGACCGAAGGTACCCCGATCGACGACGCACTGCGGAAACGCGCCAGGCGCGATTTTCCGCCGCCGGCCCACCTGGACTTTCGGCAGAAGACATAACGCCGCACCGCAATGCTGAGACACAATTGGTATTGACAAGGCCGAGCATATACCGGTGAATAGACGCAAGTGCGGCAAGTCAGAGTTCTCGTATTGGGGACGAATGGACGAGACACCCAGGGAGGAGGGTTCCGTATGGCTAGTGTACGTTGGGCAGCGCCAAAAGACGTCAGGCAGGACTACGACGACACCTGCTGGGCAGCCGTGATGGAGTCGTTCTGCTGGTCGAACCCGGGCCGCCCGAAAGTGAGCCAGGAAGAGATCCGGAAACAATATAACCACGTGTGTCATGCCGGCAAGGACGGCACCATGACGCGGCGCGGCCTCCACATCCTCTTCGCCGACGTGCGCTTCGGGCTGAAGTCCATGGAGGCCACGCCCGGGGCGTTCACGAGCGCGTTCCTCTACCAGAAGCTCCAGAGGGGCCATGTGGTGCTCGGATACTGGGAGAGTAAGATCAGTGGTTGGCACGTCGGGCTCGTCTACGGGCTGAGCGGAGTCAGTGTGTCGTATCTGGACCCGGACTACCAGCACGGGGGCCTCTTGACAGCCTCGATCAGTCACTTCGCCGCCTTGGGCAGAGGAAATGTGGTGGTGGCTTCCCGCAGATGGTGAGTTCCTCGAGGTGGCCTTCCCATCACTTCCCGCCGATGCGCCGGAGAAAGGCGCGCGGCGACTGGCCGGTGCTCTTGCGGAAGCGCTTCGAGAAGTAGGACGGATCCGCGAACCCGACCGCGAGCGCGATCTCCGTCATGTTCGTCACGCCGCCGAACATGAGCGCTTTCGCCTGCTGGACACGGAATTCGTTCACATACCGGTTCAGGCTCTTGCCCGTGTGCGCCTTGAACAACTTGTTCAGATGCGACGGGCTCACGCCGACCGCCGCTCCGATCTCGCGCAGCGAGATCGGCTCGCGATAACGGGCCGCAACAAAACGCGCCGCCCGCTTGACCCACAGCCGGTGATGCCAGTGCCGGGTTGCGCCGTCGCGGCGGTGATCGACGATACGGAACACGCCCCAGTCCATGCAGCGGGTCAACACGCCCAGCACGTGTTCGCGCACACGCAACTCGTAGGAAGGCGGGCGGTCATGCATGGCCGCGACAATTCCGAAAATCTCGGTCTCCAGCTCGCGCCGCCGCGGCGGGCGCAAATCCACACAGAGCCGGGGCGCTTCCACCAGATGAACCGTCTCCTCCGCGTCGGACGCGGCGGCCTCTTCGACGTCGAAGATCAGGCAGAAGTTCTCGAATGCGGCGACCCCGCGCCGGTACCAGAACAGGCGCTCGCGATCGATCAGGAACAAACGGCCCGGCCTGTAATCGACCTCGCGCCCCTCCTCCACCAGGGCATTGCGGCCCGCGATGCAGTAGTGCAGCAGGTAGTTCATGGGCGTGATCATGCCCCGCCACCAGTCCTTCTTCTCGAAGATCCGGTGGTTCACCTTGTGCACAACCAGCGAGTAGCCCGCGAGCGGAAAGACGAGCCGCTGTTCCATCAGTTCCGGGTAGCCGCGGTAGGTCTTCATCCCCGCGTACCGGCGCGGGTCCGCGTCGGATTTCGGATGCCGCTCGAATTCGAACCGGCGTCTCGGCTTCATCGTCACTCCTGCCAGAGGCGGTGCAGCCAGGATTCTTACCTGCCGGCGGCACCCTTGTCAAACGCACACACGGCGGCTCGCGAGGACGCTCGCCCTTCATTGGGCCGCACGTTGAGGAATGGGCGAGCGTCCTCGCGAGCCGCTTGCCTGCGTTGGGTTCGTCGTCTGCCAGGCCGTCAAGGCCTTTCCCGCATCGGATCGTCAAAGAAAATCCTCCGATCGTCAAAGTCCCCGACCCCGGCGTTGGCTATGCTCTGGCAGGCCGACTGAACGGCCGGCAACCGGGGAGGCGAACCTCATGAGCGCACGACTGCAGCCGTACGGCAAGAACCCGACCTACTGGGAGTGGGACGGCAAACCGACGATCCCGCTGGGCGGGAGCGACGACGACAATATCTTCAACGCGCTGCCGCAGGACGAAGTTGTGCGGCAGCTCGATCGGGTCCGGGCCGCCGGCGGCAACTACGACCGGTGCACGGTCAGCCACCGCACCGACCGCGGCATCGAGATCAAGCCGTACAAGCGGCTCGAGAACGGAAAATACGATCTCGCCCAATGGAACGACACCTACTGGAACCAGTTCGACCGGTATCTGTCGCTCTGCCGCGAACGCGAGATCATCGTGCAAGTGGAGATCTGGGCCACCTACGACTACGTCGCGCCCGCGTGGTGGGCGGAAAACCCGTTCCGGCCGGCGAACAACGTGAACTACGGCGGTGCCCAGACAAGCCTGCCGGACGTTCAGGTCAACGACTACGACCATCCGGACCGCACGCTGTTCATGCGCACGGTCCCGGCGTTGAACGACGACAAGGTCGTGTACCCGTACCAGCAGGCATTTGTCGACAAGGTCCTGTCCCACACCTTCACGTACGACAATATCCTGTACTGCATCGACAACGAATTCTGGTCGCAGACACGGCACAACTCCATGGCGTGGCCCGATCATTGGGTCCGGTACATCCGCGCCAAGGCCGAAGCGGCGGGCAAGACGGTGTACATCGGCGAGATGTTCTGGCCGATCCCGCGTCCGATCGACGCGAACATGCAATACGTCATGGACCACCCGGAGCTTTACGACTTTCTCGACTACGCGTGCGTGGGCAACATGCACGAGCAGACGTTCTGGGATCATCACGCCAGCGCGCACGCCTACATGGCGCGCACCAGCAAACCGCGCCCGATCAACCACGACAAGATGTACGGGGCCGACACGAACACATCGCGCCGCTACGAGGAGACCGACACGGAAGCGATCGACCGGGTCTGGCGCGTGATTCTCGGCGGCGCGGCGAGTGCCCGGTTCCATCGTCCGCCGACAGGGATCGGCAACAGCGACGCGGCGATGGCGAGCATCCGCGCGATGCGCAAGTTCATCCAGGTCATGCCGCCGTGGGAGTGTTCGCCGCGGATGGACCTGCTCTCCGAACGGATGGACAACGAGGCCTACGTGACGGTGAATCCGGGCCAGGCGTACGGGCTGTTCTTCCCGGGCCACTTCAGGGGCCCGAAATCCGTCAAGCTGGATCTGCGCGAGACGGGCGGCGCGCTGCGCCTGCGCTGGATCAACATCGGCACAGGCGAGTTCGACGGCGAAGAGACAATCGCCGGCGGCGCGCCGTGCCGCATCGCCGCGCCGCTCGAAGGCAGCGCTCACGGCTGGGCGGCGGTGATCACGCGTGGACCGGAACACCCGTAGGCCGGGCGTCCCGCCCGGCCATGGGCGGCCGAGACGCCCGGCCTACTCAGCCCCGCGTGAAAGCGTGCGTGTTCGGGGGGAGGCAAAGCCGCCATCGCCTCACGGAAACATGCGGTGCATGTCACCCGGGAGTTGCCTGCGGCGCGATACGGTGGGACAATAGCGGCCGTGCGTGCGCGCTCAAATCCCACGATTCGCGGAACGATACCGGCGCTCCTGACGCTGGCGGTGTGTTTGCACACCGGCAGCGCGTGGAGCGCGACCTACACCGTTGCCGCGGACGGAGACGACGGCAATCCCGGCACCGAATCGGAGCCCTGGGCCAGCGTCCGGAAGGCGGCCAATACGGCGGAAGCCGGCGACACGGTTCAGGTGAAGGCCGGCACATACTACGAGAGAGTCGTCTTCTCGAATTCCGGCACCGCCGCCTCCAACATCATCGTCAAAGCCTTTCCCGGCGACACGCCCGTGCTGAACGGGCGTGACAACGCGCAATGGAACGGATTCGTGAACTTCGCCGGTGTGAGCCACATCCGGTTCGAGGGGTTCGCCATCACGAACTGCGGCGTCGGCCAGGCGATCTACATCATCCACAACGGCGCCACGCCGGCCACGGAGATCGTGCTGACCGGATTGGACATCGGCGGCATCGCCGATTCCCCCGTTCAAATCCGCGGGAACGCGAGCCACATCGTTGTGGAAGCCTGCACGGCCCATGATTGCGGCGCGTCCGGGATCGATGCCAGCGCATTCGACGGCGGCCGTCCCAGCCGCATAACCATCCGCGGCAACACCGTGTACAACAGCACGTTTGCGGGGATCGGCAGCGAGGTCGCGGACGATCTGCTCGTGGAAAGCAACACGGTCTACGACTGCACGATTGGGATCGACGTCGGAAGCGGAAAACGCAACACCATACGCAACAACTCCATAACGGACTGCGGCGACGGCATCGCCCTGAGTTCCAATTTCCGGTCCGAGGTCTGCGACAACACCGTCAGCAACGCCAACGAGGCGATGTACGCCTACTACTGGTCGGCCAACGGCGAACCGCATCAGAGCAACAAGTGGTACCGCAACGTGGTCCGGAACGCCACGTGGGCCTTCTTCGAAATGGACGGCAAGAATACCAGCGCCGATACGGGCCCGACTTTCGGGCATGAATACTACAACAACGAATTCTACGGCGTGGGCGGGAACAGCTACCGCGCCATCTTCTGGTATCGCGGCGCGGACGACATCACGTTCCACAACAACACGATCTATACCAAGGACAATCCGGGGAACGAAGTATTCCAACTGACCGAAGGCGCAACGAACGCCAGTTTCATGAACAATATTGTCTCCCTCAGCGGAGCCAACGGCCTGTTCAAGATCAACACCGGCTCGGACGCGTCCATAGACTACAACGCCTATCACAATCGGAACGGGTCAGTCAGCGCCGTAGGGCCCAACGACATCGTCGCCGATCCCCTGTTCGAGAATGCGGGCGCGGCGGATCTGCACCTGCAATGGCCGTCGCCGTGTATCGACGCCGGGACGAACCTTCCCGCCATCACCGACGATCTGGACGGGGTCGCGCGCCCCCTCGACGGCGACACGAACGGGGTCCCCGCCTGGGACATGGGCGCCTACGAGTTCGTGCCCGAGTCGGATGGCACCTCGCCGGTCATGCCGCATGGGCTGAGCGTGATCCCCCCCGCGCACCGGGAATAGCGGCACGAGGTGTGCCGGGTTCCCCCGCCAAGGCGCGCATCCTTCACGATTCGAGCGCCATCTCTTTCCCGTTCAGAAGAACCGACACGGCATCCACGGCCAGTGCGCGCGGTTCGGGCGACCGGCGTAGAAGCAGGGCGCGCCCTTCGAACGATACGTCCTCGACCTGCACGGGGCCGCTGCCTTCTTCGCACAGCACGAACGTGTCGACGATGTCGTCGCCGGTGATCCGGAAGGCTGTCACGCGCTCATCCGCGATCAGGCGGCTCACCGTCGGCCTCTTGTCCTCGCCGGGCGCCATGGGGAACAGCACCGCATCCATTCTGGCCGGCAGGGCCGTATGGCGTTCCAGCGTGATGTCCCATGCCGGGAACTCGCCCAGCACCCCGTACCAGCCTGTGGCCGGTGTGGTCTCGCCCTTCTGCGCGCGCACGTCCAGGCCGTCCGGATCCACGGGCAGAATCGCAAGGTTGCCCAGCCCCGGGTCCTGCGTGACGATCGCCGAAGCCGACGCGGAGACCTCGCCCGCGCGCATGGGGGTCGGCGCGTCCGGTTCGTGGACTGGGGCGATATGGAAGATCTGCTCCAACTTGTGCGCGTCGTCGTCCTCGCCCCGGATCAGGTCGCACAGGATCCAGTACTCCGGCTTCACATAGAAGATCGCGCGCCGATGCGAGAAGCTGTGGTTGACCTCCTCTGCCATTCCCCTCCGACCGAACGCATCCGGCGCGAAGCCCTCCTTGTACTCGCTGCTCACGAAATCAAAGGCCGCGCCGCTCACCCATTCGTTCTCGCCCAGCGTGGTGAGTCGCGCCGCGGGGCGCAGGCGTCTGGCCTGGCCCTTGCCGTCGATCAGCACCACATTGTGCCCGCGCGACGAGCGGAAGTAGTGGGTCAACTCGGTGTTCGCGTAGCTGTAGATGGCCGGGTCCCCGATCAACAGCCGCCCGTGTGAATGCAGCACGAAGTTCAGCTTGTCCTCGTGCTGGTGGCCCGCGCCGTAGGGTGCGCCGTCAAAATAGAGGCACTGTCCGTCCTCACCCCACTTGTCGCGCATCACGTAGTAGCCCGTGTGAGGCCAGGCGTGCGAGGTGTGATCGGGCGCGCGCCCCTCCTTGCCCCGCGTGCCGCCCCAGAGGTAGTCCGGCCGGTCGAAGACCCGGCTCGCCGCCCGCAGCAGCGGGGTCGGGTTCACATAGCTCGGGCCGTTGTCATTGAATATCGGCATGACGCGATTCGGCATCATCGAGTACAGGTACATCTCGTGCGCCTTTTCCATCAGCGCCACGAAATCCTCGGGCAGGGCCATGCCCCTGGCCTTGGCGGCGGGCAAGACAGCGAACATCGAACTGGTCGGAAACATGTGATACAGATGGCTCAGCTCGAACTGGAACCCGTCATCGAAATAAGCCTGGCTGTTGATCCACTTCAGCCGCCGAAGCGCGATCCGCAGATAGGCGTCCGCCAGCCGCAGTTCCGGCGACAGGAGCGCAGCCACAGCCAGCCCGGCCGACTCGACCTGAAACCAATTCCCGACCCCCGCGCAGTAGGCCAACAGGTAACGCATATGCTCGAAGCGCGAACGGGCCAGCATAGCGTGCGTGGCTTCGTCGAAGGCCTCCGTTTGACAGAAGGCTGCGGTTACCGCGGGCCACGTATTGGCTTGCCGGTTCCCCACCTCCAGCGTGCGCCACGGGCCCTGCCCTTGCCTGTGGTTCGGCAGGGGCGATAACCGATAGAAGGACCAGAGGATCCGCGCCGCATGCTCTGCGTATTTCGCGGCCCTTGTCTCGAGATACGCTGCGACGAGCGTGCGCAGGAACGGCTGCGCACCCAGGCTCACCGTGGATTCGATGTCGTCGAACAGCCGCAGGTGCCAATCGATATCCGTTCCGAACTGATGACGGATCCGCATGTGAGCCACGAAGGTGATGAGGTTGTTGCAGATGCGATCGGCTTCCTCCAGGTCCGCCTGCATGTCCGGGAGCGGCGTCCAGACCTCCTGCTGCCACTCGCGGTTTCTGATCAGGCGGCCGACCTGATCCGCGGGCACCGGGTCGGCCATGTGCGAGGGGTACTCCGCTTCGGAGACATGGAGCCGTTCGGCTCGGGAATGATCCAGCAGCCGCCCCCACATCCGCTCGCGCAGCGAGAGCAGGTCGGCGAGAATCGGCAGGTGGTATTCGTCGGCCGTTTCACAAACGGCCAGGAGGCAGTCGGCCGCGATCGTATGCTCCAGCGCCGCCTTCAGCCTGTGCACTTCGGTGGCGAGCCTGGCGCAGCCCGCGACCCGCCACAGCTCGGCCTCGGGATGTTTGCCATGACAGCAGTAACCACAAAGCGCCAAGGCCGTTCCGTTCAACAGCACGGTGTTCGCTTCGGGGCGCGCGCGTCCCCGGTAGAACGTCAGCAAATAGTCCGCCGCTTCGAACAGGCGCTCGCCGGGCCCCTCGCCTTCCAGCAGAAGCCCCAGCACCGCACGGGCCGCCTCATCCACCCCCCACTCCGCCTCCGGATCCACAGGCCGAATTTCGGGCGGGTCGCTGTTCAGCGCGGCACCGGCGTACCTGCGCAGTCGTTCAATGATCTCTTTCATTGTTTCCCCTCGTCGCGCGCTATCGTCGCCGCTATCGTCAACCGATCGTACGACCGAGGGTCGGGATCTCGGACTACGATAACGGTGGACGATTCTCCGGTCCATCTCTTTCTGCCGAGCTACTGTATAGCAGCCCGCAAGGGTCGAACGCAGTATTGGCGGACCGCCCCGTGCAAGTGAATAGCAAGACTTGCGGCTTCTTTGGCAGATCTTGCCATTTCCGCCAAAGGTCAATCAGCCTGGCGACTGAGAACACAGATGCAGCGTGACTTGCGGGACGGTGCCCTCATCGAACATGCCGGGAACGCGCTCGGTCGCCAGGCGGATCCTGCCGGACCGGATCAGCCGTTCGAGAACATGCTTCTCGAGCATATCGAGCGGAATCGGCGCGGCGCGCTTGCCGCCGATATAACCGTTCAGAACGCACATGGTCCGTCTCCCCATCAGGCGAGTTTCACGGCACCCCACAGATCCAACTCAGGCACTTCGAGCGAAATGCATTCGCCCGCTTCGCTCGCCGCAACGGGCAGCGGTTCGGCGCCCGGCCGGATCAAACAGGCTTCCCCGGCAACGCCTTGCAGGATGGCTTTCGGAAGCTGCACCCGCAAGTTCTTCTTGGGACTCACGCGGTCCTTCTCCTGATCGTAATCGACGTTCACCAGATGCACGACCGCGCGGCCGTCATCGGCCTGGCGAGGAAACACCCAGACTCCGTCATATGCCAGGGGTTGCGGCGAGCCGATGCAGATCTCGCAGGTTCTCAACGGCATTGGCCAGTTGCCAGTCCACATACGTCTGGTGCAGCGGAACCGTCGTCTGGCGACTGCGAAACGCTTCCGATGTCGGGGCGTGTTGCTTGACAAACGCATGAATGCCGCGTTCTTCCAGCGCCTGCACTTTCTGGGCCGTGCGCGCGCCGCCCCAGGCCAACACCGTGGCGCCATAGGCGGCGTACAGCTCCAGATCGCGGGCGGCCTACATGAAGACGACATCGTCCTGCTCCAGCGTGCGGCTCATCAGCGGCGTTCCTCCCCTGTGCTGCCACATCAGTAGTGCCGCCGCCGCGTCCGCGTCAAGGGCTCACCTGCGAATCCGGCGGCCACAGCAATTCTCATTATGGCGGCGCCCCGGTGAAATCCGTTCGTAGTCAAGCCCGTAAGGGCTGTCCGTACACGCCTTTTGCCCCGGGAACGC
>JAFGHX010000048.1 GCA_016929905.1 Kiritimatiellia bacterium | reverse complement strand
GATCATGAGCAGCCCGCCGATCCCGCCGGCGCCCTGGAGTGTGCCGGAGAGGTCCAGGCCCCACACGAAGGACTTGGATAGAGCGCCGTTTTCGAACTCTGCGATCAGATTCCAACCGTCGTACACGAACGTCAGAGTGGCCGAGAGTGTCCAGGAGCCGGTCCAGGAATAGACCCGTTTCGAAACGCGGCGGCCTTGGGAATCGTAGGCGAATTCGAGCCGGACCTGTCGGGAGTCCGGCGTGCCGGCGCGCGTCTCGACCGCGATCAGCCGGTTCTCCGCGTTCCACTTGTAGACGAATTGGCCGTCCTGCACGAGATTGCCGTCCGCGTCGTGAGCGAACGTCTCGGTGGCCGGCGGCAGGAAGACATCGCGCGATTCGTGTTTCGTGACGGCGGTCTCACCGTCCACGGGGCGGGTCGCGGTGATCGTGGCCGTGCCGTGGACGGGGCCGCCGGAATTGTCCACGTCGAGCGCCTGCCAGAAATGACGGTCCTGGCGCGTGGCCGGTCGCGCTTGCTCGTCGTTGTAGCGCACGCTGACCCGGCTGTCCGGGGCCGCTTCGCCGCTGAAGAAGATTCGGCCGGGCACCGTCCGCTGTTCGTACTGGTTCAACGCGTTGGCCGTATAGATCTGCTTGCGTGTGTCCGGGCCCGTATCGCGGTAGGCTTCCTTGCGATTGCCGATCGTGTCGAACCCGTACACGAACTGGCGGCCGGCGACTTCGCGCCCATCGGCGAAATGCTTGCGGCCCGAGGTCAATTGCCCCAGCGTGTCGTACGCGTACTCCCAGTAGCTGCCGTCGGCCATTGTGGTTCGTTCTCGCTGCCCGGCCCCGTTGTAGCGGTAGGCGAAGGACATGGCGTCGCCGGCCGACGGCTGCGAGGCCATGGCGGTGATTCGCCCGAATCCGTCCATCGCGCGGCTGGTGGCGAGTCTGGCATGCCCGCCGGTACGGTGCGCCAGGCCGGCCACGGACACGCCGTCCTGCGCGTAGGTGTAGGCTACCGTGTGGCCGGCGCCTGAGACTCCGGCCAGGCGCCCGGTGTCCGGGTCGTAGGCGTAGGTTTGTTCCGAAACGGTTGCGCCGTCAGGGTCGAGCAACCGCAGCGCGGTGCGGCGGCCCAGCGCATCGTAGTCGTAGTCCAGCCGGTAGCCGGCGCCAAGCGGCGGCGCCGTCTGCGTATCGAGTTGACCGTCGACCCTAAACGTGCTCGCGCGTACGCCGTTCGCATCCGAAACGGATGCGGCGCGGCCCAACCGGTCACGCATCGTCACAACCTCGCTCGTGTTGGCCAAGTCGGTGTGCACGATCCGTGTCAGGTCGCCCGCGGCATCGTAGAAATACTCGCTGGCGGCGCCGCGCTCCCAGATGCGTTTCTTGAGCGCGCCGTTGAGAGAATAGAGGTAATCGTCGGTTGTGTCGGACTCGCCCGCATAGACCTTGCGCGTGAGCCAGCCGCGAGCCGAATCGTAATGCCACGTGGTCGTGTCGGCCGGGTTGGCGACGCCGTTACGATACGTGGAGAGCGTCCTCATCCGCCCGCGCGGGTCGTAGGTATAGGTGACCGGATAGGTGCGCGCGCCGGTCTGGCTCTTCACTTCGCCCGTCGGCCAGTATTCACGGTGGATCTCGGTCAGATCGGGGTTGATGGTCTTCACGAGCCGGCCCATCGCATCGTAGCGGTACTCGGTTGTCTTGGTTTCCTGGACCGGGCCGCCCTGCCCCTCGACGTAAGCGGAGACGCTGACGCGGTGCACGGCGCCGTCGGGATAGTACTCACGCCGCGTCACGCGTTCGCGACCGTTGGCGTCGGGCTCCCGCACGGTCGCTTGGCGTCCGAACGCGTCGTAGGCATAAGTCACCTCGACAATGACGGCGCCGGAGACGGCGAGCCGGCGCACGGTCTCGAGCCGGCCGTTGCGGTATTCCGAAACCGCGCGGGTCCCGTCGGGATAGGTCACAGTCGTCGTCCTGGTTGCCGCGGCCTGATTACGCGCGACCGAGGTCTTCACGGCACGGTCGGCCAAGTCGTAAGGGATGTCCCAGCTTACCGTCCCGTCGACAGCCACAAGACGCCGGGCAACGAGCTGCCTGGTGGCGCCGTCACCCATGTTCGGATAGACGGACTGGGTGGTCTCGCGGACGTCTTTGCCGGCATAGTGAATGACGGCCGTCCGGAATTCGGTGATGCGGTCGGAGGCCGACGCAGCGCTGTCGATCACCCCATTGCCGTTCATATCGACGGCGGAGATGGTCTGTTCCCCTTTCGCATTGTAGGCGAACAGCCGCGTGGTGATCCCATCGGTCTGCTTCACCTGTTGGCCCAGCGCGTTGTAGGCTTTGACTTGCGCGTAGCCATCGGGGTATTCCGTCTTCCATTGCCGGCCGAGCATGTCGGTATAGGTCTTCTCCCACTCGGCGGCCGTGCTGTCGGCCCCGAAGCAGACCCGGGTCCATTCGCCGCCGTTGGCCGGGTCGGCGCCGTATTCGTGGAACAGGGGATGAACCGCGGAGCCGCCGACGCATTTCAGGCGGCCGTCGCGGTAATGCGTTTCGATCCGGGTCGTGCCGTCCGGGTAAGTTGTCGTGACCTCCAGCTCACTGTCCTCGTTGGTGACGTTCAGATAGGAGGTCGTGCGGTTGCAGGCGTCAGTTGTCGATTTCATACGGCCTGCTTCGTCATAGCCGGCGGAGGTCACTATGGGCGTTTCGCCGGGCGCCGTTCTCTGCGTGCGCGTGATGTTCCCGTAGCTGTCGTATTCGTAGGCGGTCGTCACGCCGAGCCGTTCGGAGTAGCTGACCCGTTTGAGCCCGTCCGCGGTATTGAGGGTCCACACACCCTCGAGGTCGCGCGTATCGGCCAGGCCGCAGCAGTCCCAGATGTTCGTGGTATAGAGGCCGGCGAGCATGTCGCGATCGCACGTCACGCGCCCGTACCGGTCATGCGAAAACGCTTGGTGCGCAAGCGTGATGCCGGAGGCGATATCTTCGGCGCGGGTGAACAGCGTGCGCCGGCCCAGGCGCAGGGCGATGGAGCGGGTGCCGTCGACCACGCTCGTCTTCGCGGCATTCGGCGCGCCGGTCTCAACGGTGGTCGTAATCGTTGGCAGGGTGGTTTCGGGATCGATATCCAGCTCGTAGCTGTAGGTCGTGAGGGTGCCGTTCGCGTGGAGGACCCGAGCCAACCGCCCCGCGAACGTATGGCCGGCGGGATAGCTGAACGTTTCGGTGGTCAGATTCCCGGCGGCGTCGTAGGCGGCGCCCGGCGTTGCACACCGTTTCACGACCGTGCGGTCGGCGAGGCAGGCGGTGTAGGTGCGCGCCACCTCGACCCCGCAGGCGGTCTCGATGACTAATCGCGGCCGGTCGTCGTCGGACAGCACCTGATCGGCGGCTACGGGGAAGTTCAGATCGGCCAGGGTGGTGTCTTCCGGCTTGGACGGATCCGCCGCGTAATGATAGGTGATGATCCGAAGCCGGGCCGCGTCCATTTCCTCCGGCGCGGCATTGCCGAACGGTTGGACCGTTCGGCGCAGCCGGCCCTTATCATCATATTCGTACCGTGTCCAGGCCCCGTCAGGCCGTGTTTCGAGCTTGAGCCGCCCGAAGTTGTCGCCGTCGTTCTCTGCGTCGTCGTAGTAGGCATAGGTCGTCGTTTCCGCGGCCGGGGTGCCCGGCGCGACCGTTTCGGAGGTCACGTCCTCGCCCCAAGCGAAGATCCGGACCGTGGTGCGGCGGGCATGGCGGTCTTCAGTGGACTGCCCCGGGTTCACGATGGTCGTGTCGGTCAGGACCAGGTCGCCGGTGGTCCAGTCGGGCGTTCGGGTGCGGATCTCCTTTTGCGCGACGGTGTCCGGATCGAGCAGATCGTAACGCCAGATCTCCTCGACGTCGCCGTCCTCGTGGCCGGCCGGCGCGCGCAGCACCCGCACCTTGAGTGTGGGATTGTAGGTGACGGTGTACTCCGAGCCCGTATAGCCGCGCGCGTCGGTGACGGCGATGACGCTGCGCTGCTCGATCGGCTCGCCGAGCGGCGTACGCCGTTCGAGCCCGACGACCAATTCGCCCGAGTAGGTGGGCGTGACGATGCTGTCGTCGAACTCGATCCGGCTGATCTCGGCTCCGTCCCCGCTCTTGACGACAGTCATGCCCGGCCAATGCGTGGGCGACGGGGAGGCGAAGACGGCGGCGGAGGTGTTGGCATCGCCGTGCCGCATTCGGACCGCTTCGAGCTTCCCGTCCGAATTGAAGACATGCACGATGCGCGAGGCGCCGCCGAACCGCAACTCCCACGTGTTGCCGGGCATCCTGTGCAGCCGGTACCCGTAGTTCCGGTAGATCGGGTCGACGGGTTGGCCTGCCGCGCTGCCCTTGAGCGAGAAGATCACCTCGGCGCCCGACGGGCGCTTGACCGTCGCGAACTCCCACCGCCCATTCTCCTGGTCCGCCACGTGCTTGATGATGGCCGTGTCCATGCTGAACATCTGTTCGGTCTCGCCGTCGACCTCATACTCGACCATGTAGGCGTGCAGCGTGATGCCGGCGGGCCCGGGGCTGGAGTAGCCGAAATCGTGCTGCACCGTCAGGCCCGTATTGTTGCCGCGCGGGTGGCGCGCATCGATGGAAGGCAGGCAGTGTCCGCCCGTACATGCGGGGCAAATGGCCACGAGTCCGTCCTGGGGCACATCGCGCGGGCCGAGCCTGGCCGCGTTCACGTTGTGCAGCGCGTGGTAGGTGACGACCTGCCCGACAACCGCCACTTCGTAACCGAACGGCGCCTCGTTGAGCTTGGTCTCGCCGGCAGCGGGAACGGGCGGCGAGACGGTTCCCCAGGCCAATCCGCGGCGCGCGCCGGCCGCGTTGGTCAGCGACCCGAGCGGTGTCGACACGAACGCGAATTCCGGATCGTCCGTCGGGCCGAGCCTGTCCCACAACGTCCAGGCATTCTCCGAGACAACGGCTTCATCGCCCTGCGCGTGCCAATAGCCCTGGATCTCGCGTGGAATCTTCTCGCCGTCGCACATGTCGATTCGGGGCCCGAAAGCTGAACTGGCCCAGTAGTAGTTGCGCGGCGTGCGCGCGTAGTTGAAGAAAAAGACTTCCAGGCCGTATGGCCGGTGGGCGGGGAAGACATCCGCCTGGTACCGCTGCACGACTCTGTTGGCCCAACACCATTTCGACAGGCCGTCGTCGGGACATTGTCTCAGGACTCGAATCGCGTATGCGCCGACCCCCTCGGCCTCCAACTGAATAGCGGACATGGCGTAGTCCGTGTTGGCGCTGGACTGGAGTTGCGCCCAGGCGTAGTCGTCGGACGGGCCGGCCGCGCCGCCCTCGAAGTTGTTGCCCCCGTATGTGGCGGGATCGACGGGCGCCCACAAAGCCCTGTACAGATGTTTCATGCGCGCGATGGCCAGGACCAGCTCGTTACGGTGCACGGGCAGGAACGGAAGCCAGGCGAACCCGTCGACTCCCGCATATTGATAACCCGTGTAGTACGCCTGCCCGTCCGCCGAGAACTCGGCGGGCAGCAGTGTGAATCGCCCGGCCTCGTCGCCGATCCCGGCCAGCAACGGCGCCGAGACGATTTGGCCGGCGGCGTCACGCCTGACCCCCGGAGGCAGGGGTTGGGTGTACCAACGGTCGGGAACCGGCACACCGGGCCCGACACGGCCGAGCTCATGAGGCGGCGGCGTCACATAGCCCCACTCGTACATCATGGGTCCGTAGACGTGTTCGCGCAGCTCGCCGAAATCCCATTGGCTCAGGGCCTCGTCGTCCGGCGCCTCGTCGATGTCGCCCCAGTTGAGAGGGCAGATGCCCATGCGCTCGTTGACGCATCGGACCATCTCGTTGAAAGCCGCCACGTCGCGGGAGGGCGCGGCCATGAGGTACGCGCCGCAGCACGCGAACCAAGTCACGGCCAGGAGGAGCCAAGGCGAGAATCGCGGCGCGGGAGAGGGGGGCCGGGATTCGCTGGTTGTTTTGGCAGACATCATGTTTGTCCTCTTTGCCGGTTCCGGGCCTTCGGCCCGGGGGAAGCGGCGGCCCGCCTTCGCCCGGAGGCTTCGGCGCGGCAGGGACGCCGCTTCTACTATTCGGCCGGCTCGGCGACGATCAGTGCGTTCAGGTTGTTGGGGTCCGGCTGGTCGCGCCGCCCGGGATCGGTGCCGGCCATGAACTCCTCCGCGTTGGTGACGGCATCGCCGTCGCTGTCGGCTTGCGGCGCCGCCGCTGTGCCGCCCAGATAGTATCGTTCCCAATCGTCGGGCATGCCGTCCGAATCGGTGTCCACGTTACGGGCGGCATCCAGGCCGGCCTCGAATTCCTGCGCGTTCGTCAATCCGTCGCCGTCCACATCGTCACACGCGCCATGCCCGAGATGCCCGAACACGGCCCGTTCCCAGTCGTCGGGCAGTCCGTCCGCGTCGGTATCGACATTGTCGAGTGCACGGAGCATCAACGCATTGGCGTAGGTGTAGCACTTAAGCCCGACGTCGCGCTTCAGCGTCAGCCTCACTTCCCCATCGGCGCCCGGGGCGATCTCGGTGTACCGCGCGACGTAGCCGGCCGGGTTGTTGTAGCCGGCATTGTATTTCGTCGTGTCGTTCGCCGTCACCGTCGTGAGCCGATCGGTCCCGGCCGTGCTCGCGTTCGCGAAGCTGTCCGCGCCGGACAGCGTGCCGTAGTGCCAGCGCGAGTCCGCACCCGAATAGGCCGATCGGCCGCGGTCGCAGTACAAGACCAATTCATAGCGCAAGGCGGGATCCAGGCCGTTGAGCGTGAGCGCGAGATCCGCCGTGCTGTAGGACAATGTGCTCGCGCCGTCCACCTTTCCATCGAACACGCCGTGCGCGTCGGTGCCGGCCGCCGGATGCGCGCCCTGGCTCTCGATCGGGCCGTCGCCGCCGGTGACCGTCAACGTC
>JAFGHX010000434.1 GCA_016929905.1 Kiritimatiellia bacterium | reverse complement strand
GTCCAGGTCAGCCGGATCTCGGAGACGGACTGCGCCGCGGCGGCCAGGCCGCCGGGCGCGGCGGGCAGCCCTTGCTGCGTGGTGGCGCCGGCGATGCCGGAATAGGGAGAGTTGCCCGCGCCGTTGTACGCCCGAACGCGGTAGTAGAATGTTGCGGCCGCCGCCAGGCCGCTGTCGGTGTAGGTCGTAGCGTTGGCGGTCGGTGTTGCGATCTGTGACCAGCTTGACGAGCCGTTCGGGCTGCGCTCGATCTTGAAGCCGGTCTCATTGCTGCTGTTGTCGGTCCAGGTCAGCCGGATCTCGGAGACGGACTGCGCCGCGGCGGCCAGGCCGCCGGGCGCGGCCGGCGGCTGGGGCACGGACCCGGTGACGGTGAAGGTCGCCTCGGCCAATGCGCTCCAGGTGGCGGCATTCTTGAGGCGCGCTTTGACGGTCGTCGTACTGTCAAGCGTCAGCACAACCGGGGATGTACTGGCTGGGGTGCCCGAAAGCACGCCGCCGCCGGAGACGCGCGGGTCGGACCCGTCGGTGCGGTAGTAGATCGTGCCGGTCTGGCTCCTGCTGATCGTCAGTTTGAATCCGGCGGCCACCGTGCCGCCGTGCTGCTGGTAGGTGGGCGGGTCGATCGAGGGGTAGTAGCCCACGGCCCGCATCGCGCTCTTGAGCGTGTCCGTATTGCCGGTGATCATGTTGCGCACCGCGGTGCGGGCCGGTTTCCAATGGTCGTCGAGCGTGTAGCGCGGCTGGCCGTGGCTGGCCATCAACGCGTCGCCCCACCGCGCCGATTCGCCGACAACCGCACGCTCCACGGCGGCGGCCAGCGTGTCCCAGCGCGCCCTGGCGTTGGCGTCCGTCAACTCGCCGCCGTTGTAGCCGTGCTTGTAGAACCGGTCGGCAAACGTGATGAGGAAATCCGTGTTGTCGTCCAGCGCGCGCCAGAGCTTGGCGTTTTCGCGGTTGTCGTGCTTGTGGCCGCTGGCCGTGAAGGCCGGGTGCACCCACGCGCCGTCAGGGTTGCAGCCGCCGCCCCACGGGACGCCCCAGGACGTATCCGCGTCCCAGCACAGGTACAGCAGCGGACCGGCCGGATTGTTGCGGTTCACGACGTAGTAGTTGTTGCCCGGCCAGTCGTCGGTGCCGACATACCAGTTCAGGATGATGTAGTCGCAGAAATCCTCGATGTCCAGGTACTGTTTCACGGTGTTGTACTTCGACGCATTCGCAAAACCGCCCGCCGGCACCAGCGTGCTGTGCAGATAGTTCCAACGCGTCGCGCTTCCGCTGATCGTGCCGGCCGTATTGCGGGCGAACCAATCGGCTTTGGACCCGCCCCAACGGTCGGCGGCGAACCGGGCGTCGGGCCGTTCGCACGCGTCATAAATGCCCCAGTACATCCCGTTCAGATACAGATGCACGAACAGGTTGCGCCCGCCCCGGCCCGTCATGTCGATGAACGAATTGCGCGTGAACTGGTCGCGTATGTAGGCCACCCACGCCTTCTTGCCGTCGATCAGGTTCCACCAGGTACTCCAGGATTCGTTGCAGCCGGCCCGTAGGAAGATCTTCCCGAATGTGTTCGGCCCGGCATTCCGGTTCATCGGCGCATCTTCATAGAACGGGTAGTCCAGCTTCACGGGCCCGCCGTAGTTGCTCTTGAACAGCAGGCGCAAAGACCGTTTGTGGTCGCAGCCCGAATGCGGCTTGATCCCGCAGTCGATCTGAAAGCCCGCACGCCCGTCCGGATAGATCAGCTCGACCGAGCCCGGTTTCTCGAGCGTGTTCTTTCCGCCGGTATAGCCGCCCTGCATGTAGACGCCGTCGGTCCCGCCGCTCGCGCCGAACAGGTCCGTTCGCTTCATCACGATCGAGAGGGAGGGGATCGACTTGAGATCGTTCTGGATCGTGCCTTTGTAGCGGGAGTCATTGACGACGACCGAATCCATGTTGTAGTCCGCCGGGCGCGTGGCGGGGTACCCGCTGTCGGTGCAGCTCCAGTAGGAGGGATAGCCCGCCGGCTTGGTCTGCGTCAGAACATGGCTCAGGAAGATGTAGGTCTGCGTGAACGGCTGCGAGGTGGTCATGCCGGCACTCACCGCGCAGGCGCGCAAACACGTGGTCGTGTTGATCGTGACCGACCCGCCGTTGGCCAGCACTGTCCCGGCGGAGGTCCCCGGGGCGGAGCCGTCCGTCGTATACCGAATCGTGGCGCCGGCGGTGGCGGAACTGATCCGGACGCTGAACGAGGAGGAATAGAACCCGTGCCCCTGGCTGAAGGTCGGCTTGGCGGCGGTGGCGGCGAGAGAGCGGGTGCCGGCCGTGAGGGCAGCGCCCAACAGACAGACGAAAAGACCAGCAAATCTTCGGTTCCGCTTCATCTTGGTGACTCCTTCGATTTGTCCGTAAGTGCTGATTTAGCCGTCGAAACCCTACCCGGGATAGCCCCGTTTCCTATTAGGTATTGGCGGGCCGCGCCCGGATTCATCGGCGAAAATCGGGTCTTTTTTGGGGGCATGCCGGCGGGAATCGGGAGAGCCGTCCTCTTCTAGTCAAGCCCGTGAGGGCTGTGCCCGGGGCTCGAGGCGACATCAGGGCCGGGCCTTCGGCCCGGGGAAGCGGCGACCCGCCGTCGCCTTTCCGCCTTCGCCATTGAGGCTTCGGCGGGACACGTGAGGCTATGGCGGGCACAGGACGCCGCTTCTACAATCCGCGGCCGGCGCTGCGGGCAGGCGCCGCAGCCGCGGGGAATCGCGCGGCGCAGTTTCCGCGCACTTCGTCCGCGCGGAGCGCGCGGCTGTAGATCGCGACAAGGTAGTACTCCCCGAGCCAATGGCGCGGTTCCGCGCCGGGCGGGTCAACCGTCCATTCCCTGGCGAGCATGAGCGGCAAGTTCCCGTTCCAGACTGAGAAATCGCCGGGCACCCGGTTGGTCGCGATGCAGGCCCCGTTGACGTACAGGCGGGCTTCGCCGCTCGCCGCGCGGGTCGCCACCAGGTGCGTGAGCGCGCGAGTGACCGGGCCGCTGAGGATGACGACGTTGCCCGCCGCGGTTTGCGCCTCGGCGTGGGTGACCCGGAACATGCCGCTCGGGCCGGTTTCGGTGGTACGCACGCGCAGCCCATAGAACCCGCTCACCTGTGCGAGCGTGAAGTTCCGTTCGCTGGGGCTTGCCGAGACCGACACGATCCGCCCGACGGCCACTCGTCCATAAGCCTGCGCATGGACGGGATCGCGCGGAACGATCCAGGCTTCCACCGCAAGTTCGTTGCTGGCGCGGCACGCTTCGGATAGCCGGGTGGCCGGGCCGTCCGAGGCGATGAGCGTCGGCCGATCGACGGCCAGCCCGCCGCCGGGCAGCCACCGCACGCCGGCAGGACTCTCGATTCTGAGGTCCAGCGCGCGGCCCACTCCGGCAACGTCGCGCACGATCGGCCCGCGCCCCTCGGTGAAAAGGTAGAGGGCCTGCAGGCTCGGGCGCGTCTGCTGGACGACATGGCCCGGGGCGGCTTCGCCCGGCGCCATTCGCGTCACGACCGTCCCGCCGGCCACCACGGCGCGATAGCCGGCTTCGAGCACGGACTTCGCCCCGTTCGCCCTGTTCAGCAGGCTCACCCGGCCCGTGACGAGCTCGACCTGTGTGCTTGCCGCCGTCGCCAGGACGGCGAAACGGGTCCCAATCGCCCGGATTTCGGCCTGCGCCGTCAGCACACGCAACGGATGCTCCGCCGCCTGCGGCGGGGCATCGACCTCGATGCGGCCGTTGGTGAGGTCGAGGCGTTTGCCCTGTTCGTCCGCGAACTGGAGCCGCGTGTTCTCCGAAACCGTCACGGTCGTGCCGTCATCGGCGTAACGGACTTGCGCGGTCGCGCCGAGCCCGGCGCGCAGCTCGTCGCCTGCGCGCAGCGCGGTTTCGCGCTCTGCCTTCATGACGACCACCCCGCGCATGATCGCCACATCACCGGCGCACGTGACTCGCGCGTAGGGCGGCGCGAAGCCGATTCCCAGATACTCCCGGGCAACATAGGCGCCGGCGAGAATGGCCAGACACGCCGCGATCGCCAGCCCGACCCTTGCCCCGCGGCGCCGTGCGCCCGGATACGGCACAACGGCCCGCCCCTCCGCCAGCGGCCCGACAGGCGGCCGGGCTCGGACCGAAAAGCGGCGCCTGGCCCGGTCGCCGCGGACGACGCGCGGCCGCTCTTCGCTGTGAGCCGCCGCACGTTCCGCTTCGAGGCCGTCCGCCGCCCGCACGGCGCGCAGCGCGTGGCCGATGAGCACCTCGTCCAGCAGGTAGTCCGCCAGGCCTTCGGCCGTCTTCCGGCCGGCGGCCAGCTCGGCGGACAGGCGCTCGATTTCCTCCGGGCTCATCTCGTCCGCGAGATAGCGCGCAAACTTGTCCTGATCGGCTGCGTTCATGCCGGCGCCGCTTCCTTGAGTTGCCGTTCGACACACTCCATCACTTTCGCGCGAAGCCGCTGCAGAATCGAGTTCACCGCCGCACGCGATTTGCCGAGCACTCTCGCGATGTGGTCGGCCTGCTCTCGCGCGCAGTATTTCCGCTCCAGAATCTCCGTATTGTCCGGCGAGAGCTTGCGCAGGCATCGGGCCAGCGCTTCGAGCCGGTCCTGGATGTAGCCGGGCTCCGCGTGCTCCGCGAGCGCGTCCTGAAGATGGTCCAGCGCGTCGTCGCGAAACTGGACGATGCCGGGCTTTCGAGCCCGCATCGTTTCCAGCGCTTTGCGCCGTGTGATGCCGAGTACCCACGGGAGCAGCGGGCGGGATGGGTCGTAGTCGGCGCGACGCCTGGCCAGTACAACGGCCACTTCCTGAATGACATCCTCGGCCAGATGGAAATCGCGCGTGATCCCGTACGCCATCGCGCCGACTTGCATGCGATAGCGCGCGAATTCGCGGAACAATTGGTCTTCCGGCAGGATTTCGTGCGACATCGGCGTCCCTCGCTTCACCAGGTATTGGCGCCGCCGCGCCCTATTCATCGGCGAAAGTGGAGCCGGCCCATGGACCCGCCGCACACAGTAACCCGGTAAGTGCCCCGCGCGAAGCCTTTTCTTGGCGCCGTTCACGGCACTTGAGGCGACGGGAGTACCCGCACCTGAGAGCACCCGATGGCCGGGCCCAGACTCCGAGAGGTCCGGCATCCGGCATCTGGCTCACAGATGGCTCTCGGCCTGTGCGATGAGGTCGATCCCCATCTTCTCGCCGAACCCTTTCAGCAGCCGCATGGTGATGGGGCCCGGGAACTGCGGACCGATCGGAATTCCGTCCAGGCTGCGGACGGGCGAGATGGCGTAGCTGGTCGAGGTCGTGAAGCACTCGTCGGCGTTGTAGATGTCGTACAACTTGTAGTGCGCGCTTTCATGCACCGGAATGTCCTGCTCGCGCGCCACCTCCATCGCCGTCTGCCGGCTGATCCCTTCGAGGACCAGTTCCGCCGACGGCGTCATCAGCGCGCCGTCGCGGATGAAGAAGATGTTGCGGCCGTAAGGCTCGGCAACGTTGCCCTGCAGGTCAAGCAGCAGCGGGATCGCGTCCGGATCCTGGGCCTGGACTTCCGCACAGGCGACCATGAAATGCTGGCGCGACAGACTCTTCAGGCGCGGGTCCAGGCATTCGGCCGGTAACGCCCGGATGGAAGAGGTGATCAATTTCTGCCCGTTCCGGTAGAAATCGAGATTCTGCCTGAAGTTCAGCATGCAGCAATAGACGAAGACCGAGGGCGGATGCTGCTTCAGCGCGTAGGGCCAGTCGAAATCCGTTTTGGCGCCGCGGTACCAACCCCCGCGCGTGACGCGTATGAAGATCCAGCAGTCGTCGTGCTCGGCCATGTTCGGAATATTCTTCTCCAGCACCTCCAGGCAGATGTCGGACATCGCCTCGGGCGTCAGGCCCGGCGCGATCCGCGCCCACTTCAAGCTCCTGTACAGCCGATCCACGTGCTCCTTCAGCCTGAACGGCACATGCGCCGCGGTTCGCAGGCAGTCGAATACGCCGTCCCCCACGTTGAACCCCGCTTCGCCCAGCGGCACCACCGCCTCATGCTGCGGCACGAACTTCCCGTTCATGTACACGGTCCACGTCGCGGGCTTCCTGCGCGCGGGTTGTGTCGTCTTCTGTGTCTCGACTGCGGTCGCCATGGTTCGTCCTCCTTCGACTTGGCCTCTGCGACGGCATCATCCGCCCCGCCGGCGGATACACCGTCCCCGTGCGGGTCTTCACCAGGTATTGACGGAGACGGGCCGAAATCATCGGAGAAAATCCATCGCCATTTTGGCGTTACCGATGATGGCGGTGCCGGACTGTGCGGGACGGGCTGGAAAGCCCGTCCCACGGGGAATCGCAAGCGGGATGTAGGACGGGCTTTCCAGCCCGTCCCACGGGGAATCGCAAGCGGGATGTAGG
>JAFGHX010000433.1 GCA_016929905.1 Kiritimatiellia bacterium | reverse complement strand
TGGCAAATGCGCTAAATTCCCGCAACCTCGTTCTGCATCTCCCTTGGCCCGCCGTAGCTTCCGAGCGAAGGCGGCTCCGTGGCTCAGCCTGCCCTGAGCCTGTCGAAGGGTGCCTCCGTGGTGAATCTGCCTCCGCTCACGCCCATTTTCGGATTGCGCTCCCGCCCCGCGGACTTGCACTTTGCGGCCCAATGTCGCATAGTCTCGAGGGAATCCACGACAGCAGGCACGGGGCACACACGGCGCGGAACGCCGGGAGGTGGCACGGATGGACTGGACTCCGGATGCGCGGACGATGTCGACGCTCATGGGGCTGTGGGCGGTTCTGGGGCTGGGAGCGTATGTCTATACCGCGGTCTGCCTGATGGTGATCGCCAGAAAGAGCGGCACGCCAAACGGCTGGCTGGCTTGGATCCCGATCGCGAACCTGGTCCTGATGTGTCATATCGCCCGCCAGTCCGCCGGCCTGATCGTCCTGGCGCTGATCCCGTGCACGATGCCCGTCTTCTTCTTCATCGTCTGGGCCGGTATCGCCAAGGCGCGCGGAAAGCCGGGCTGGACCGTTCTCCTCTTCCTTGTTCCTGTGGTCGGCTTCCTCCTGCCCATCTACTATGCCGCCGGGCCCGCCACGAACGGCCCGGCCGCACCCGCGCCCGCCGCCGGCCCGCGCGTCTGCCCGAAATGCGGCGCGGCACTCGATGCGGACGACACCTTCTGCGGCGAGTGCGGCGCACCCGTACCCGCCGCGCCGCCGCCCGTGCGCGGCGCCGCGACACCCGCGCGGCCCGCGCCCGCCAAGCGCCGCGGCATCTCACCCGGCTGCCTCGTCGGGCTCGTGATCCTGCTGCTCATCGCCGGCGGCGTCGCCTGGTTCTTCTTCGGGCCGACCCGCGCCTACCGCGAGCCCGAACGCGCGCAGCCCGCGCTGCCCCCGCGCATGGCCGGGACGCTCACGGAGTTCCCCGTCGATACCGATCAGCAGCAACCCGCGCGGCCCACCGCGTTCGTCACCCAGACGTTCACCGGCGGCAAGAAGGGCGGCTCCACTGAAATCGCCGTCCCCCAGGACCGGTTCCCGCCCGGCATCAGCCGCTCCGATATCCCGAACCGCGCCTCCGCCATCAGCTCCGTCGTCTACCGGACCGCGCCACAGGCCCCGCCCGTCAACGTGCACGTCCTGTCGGTCGGTTACGCCAGAGGCGGCAATCCCGCCGACGACTTCACGCGTGACGTGGTCCGCTCGACCGGCGGCCAGCCCCAGGGCATCCAGCTCACCAGTCCCGGCGGCCGGCAGTACACGGGGCAGAAAATCGTCACCGTCCAGATCCGTGTGTACATCCTCTATAACCCCAACGCCGGCACGCTCATCATCGTCTACAGCCCGCAACCCGCCGGCTTCCCGGTCGCCGAGCGGCTCGTCGCCCATGTCGGCAACGGCCGGGGCGTCATGGACTATCCCGGCCTGCGCAATTCGTTCGGCGCGCTGCCTGCACAGCCGCCCGCCGGGCTCGAGGCCCGCAACGTGCTGACCTATACCGCCCACGAAATGACCGCCGGCATCAACCAGGTCGAATCGGAATTCGGCGGCGAAGGCGGCGAACAGGTCCGGCAGGTCCTCACCCGCGTGCGCAGCTTCGTGCCCGAGCGGCTCACCCTCGCCCTCTACGCCGACCGCGGCGACGAGGAATGGGTCGTCGCACTCGGCGATTTCGGCGCCGTCCGCCGGGCGCTCCGCATCTGGTACCTCGTCCGGTTCACCGCCGGGTTGGGGATGGAGCCCGTCTCCGTCGCCGGTGGAACCGGGCTCTATTGCGCCCGCATCGAGGACGTCCGGTTCATCGTCTTCCGGCGCGGCCCATTCGTCAGCCTCGTCGTCGGGCCCCGTTCCGCCGATGCGGACCAGCTCGTCCGGATCGCCAATACCTGCCAGCTCTGAAACTTGCTCGAGAACTTACTCGAGAACTTGCTCGAGAACCCGCCTTATGTCCGGCGCCGCGGCCTTGCCGGCCCGATCGTGTCGGAGTAGGGCACCCGCCCCGACTCCGGATTCCAGCAAAAAACCTCTTGACGGCCGGCCCGCGTTTCTGTAGAAACAAAGGTGCACCCCTGGTGCACCGTCTATCACCCCGCATGGAGAGGAGCAGCGTGTGCCGGCGTTTGACCGCGCGAAGCACGAGGCGATTGCCCAGACGCTTCAGGAGCGGATCCGGCGGCGCGTGTACACCTCCAAGATCCCCGGCGAGCGGATCCTGTCGCGGGAGTTCAGCGTCAATTTCAAGACGGCGAACCGCGCGGTGGGCCTGCTCGTGAGCGAAGGCGTGCTCGAACGCCGGCGCGGGAAGGGCACGTTCATCAGCCGGCGGCCGCCGCGGCGCCGGACGCTGCTGGGTTTCGCCTTCCATCGGTTCCGGCCGGCGATGACGGACCTGGCCTGGGCGGAGGTGTTCATGGGCGCCAACGCCGCAGCCAAGGCCCGCGGCTGTCTGCTCGATTTCGCCTGCTTCGCCATTGACCCCGCGCCGGGCACGCGCGCGACCGCGGCGCGCCGCGCCGCTTTTCTGGAAGAGATCGAGCGGGCGCACCCGCGCGGCATTCTGTACTGCGGCGACTACGACAAGCGGCTGCTGGCGGATCTCGATGCGCTGGGGCCGGTCGTGCAGGTCGGTGCGTTCGGGCGCGCCGCGGAGAACTACGTGCGGCGCGATCCCGCCGACGGGGTGGGGCGGGCATACGCCGCGCTGGCCGATGCCGGCCGCGGGCGGATCGCCTGGGTGACGTATCCCCCGGGCAGCCCGGACCTGCGCGCAAAACTCGACGGGTACCGCCGGGCCGCCGCGGCGGACGGCCGGCGGTACGCGTGCGAGATCACCGTCCCCTTCCTCGCCTCGCACGAGGCCGCCGGGCGGCTGCTTGCCGGCGCGCCCGTGCCCGACGCCTGCATTTGCGCCGAGAGCTCGCTCGGCGTCGCCCTGTTGCGCGGGCTCGCCTCCGCCGGCGTGCGTGTGCCGGCCGATCTCGCCATCTGGAGTTTCGACGAACGCGGGATCGGCCCGTACACCATCCCGCCCCTGAGCGGCATACGCCTCTACGACGACGAAGTCGGCGTCTCCGCCGCCAACGCGCTGGTGGAAATCGTAGAAGGATCAAAGACACAACCGGTACGAGAAACCCTGCCCGCGGTGCTCGTATCGCGAACAAGCGGGTGAGGAGGACCGTCCTGATGAGCAGCGGACGCATCACGCCGAGAGCGCAGCGAGTGATCCAGTGCTGCACCTGTCATCGCGTGCGCGCCGGGGATGCCTGGGAGATTCGTCCGGATATCGTCGACGCCGTCATTTCGCACGGCTACTGCCCAACCTGCTACGAGGAAGCTCTGCGGCGGGTCAAAACGGTTGCGTCCGAAACCTCAACCCGGCAAACAGGAGGTCGCGCCGCGATCCTGGCCACGTATTGAGAGACTGGCCTCTCGCCCGCGCACCAGAGCCCCGCGGCGGAGACCGGAGCGTCTCTCGCCCGCGCGCAGACGCGCTCGAGCACGCCGAGGCGCAGAGCAGAGCTGCCCGCGAAAGCTCGCGAAAAGGCTCGCGAAAGGACTGTGCGGCAAGCATCGGGTCGTTGCATGGATCTGCAGCAACTTTGAACTGTTTGCGCCGACGCGGTTGTCTCGGTAGCCATGTCTCACGCGGCGCAAACAACTCAAAGTTGCTGCGCTCGCCGGGTCGCTGGTTGAAGAAGATTCTCCGACAAGCGGACAATACTTCGGCACGCGCGCCACGCGCACGGGGGTGCCGTCGGCCTTCGGCTTCGCTCCCGCCGTCGCCCAGAGGCTATGGCGGGCAGGCAGGATAAACCGCCGGCACCTACTCCGACATTCCCGCTCTCCTCTGCCGGGCTACGTTGCGGGAATCGAGCTTTTTGGCAACGTTGCGTTGCGAAAAGCTTTCGATTCCCGCAACCAACTCCTCGCACACGGACGACCCACACCCAAACCGAACCACCCTTTTTCCCTCCCTTTTCGCGTCCCTTTCGCGCCTTTTCGCGGGCAGCTCTGCTCTGCGCCTCGGCGTGCTCGAGCGAGTCCCCGCGCGGGCGAGAGACACTCCGGCCGCCGCCTCACGGCTCCGGCATCACCACGATCTCCGCCCGCACCGCCGTTCCCGTCACCCGCAGCCGCGCGAGCGAGACCGGGTCCGAGAACCGGCGCGGGCCGGCGCTGCCCGGGTTCACGTACAGCACGCCGCGCTTCTGCTCGACGGCCGGGGCGTGCGAGTGGCCGTAGAGCACCGCGGCGATCCCCGCCGCCTTCGGGTCCAGGTCCAGTTCGGACAGATCGTGCAGCACGTACAGATGCACCGCGCCCACCTGGACCACCTCGTTCTTCGGCAATGTCCTCGCCCACGGATCCCGGTCCACGTTGCCGCGCACCGCCACCACGCGCCCGAGCCGGCGCAGGTCCGCCAACACCTCCGCCCGCCCGATGTCGCCCGCGTGAATGACCAGATCGCACGGCTTCAACACCGCCACCGCCCACTCCCGCAGCAGGCCGTGCGTGTCGGCGATCACGCCGATGAGGGATGATCCTTTTCCTGTCGTCACTGGTCTACGTCCTGAAAAACTGGCTCGAGAACTTACTCGGGAACTTGCTCGTGTAGGGTTTCGAGCAAGTTTTCGGGCGCCTACTTCCTCTCCAACGCCGCCGCGCAAACCTTGTACTCCGGAATTTTCGCGACCGGGTCGAGCGCGTCGTTGGTCAGCACGTTCGCCGCACCCTCGCGGAAGTGGAACGGGACGAAGATCGTCCCCGGCGGCGCTTTCGCCGTCACGACCGCGCGCGCCTCGATCCTGCCGCGCCGCGAGCGGATCGCGACGGTGTCGCCCGGCGCGATTCCCTCCCGCTCGGCGTCCTCGGGGTTGATCTCGAACGGCACCGCCGGCAACAGCGTCTCGAGCCCCGCGGTCCGTCGCGAAAGTGTGCCGGTATGGAAATGCTCCAGGCACCGGCCGGTCGTCAGCAGGTAGGGGTATTCCTTGTCCGGCAGTTCGGCCGCCTCCCGGAACGTGACCGGGAAGAACTTGCCTTTGCCGCGCTTGAATTCCCCTTTGTGCAGATAGGGCGTGCCCGGATGGCCGGCGTCGGGGCACGGCCACTGCAGCCCGACGTCCTCGATCCGCTCGAAGCCGATTCCGCCGTAGATCGGGCAGACGCCGGCGATTTCCTCGAGGATCTGCGCGGGCCCGGCGTAGGCCATCGGGTAGCCGAGTTTCGTGGCGAGTTCCGCGAGGATCGCCCAGTCCTGGCGCGCTTCGCCGGGCGGCTCGACCGCCTTGCGCACGCGCTGCACGCGCCGTTCCGTGTTCGTGAACGAACCGTCCTTCTCCGCGAAGGCGGCGGCCGGCAGCACGACGTCCGCCAACTGCGCGGTTTCCGTCAGAAAGATGTCCTGCACGCAGAGGAACTCCAGATGCTCGAGCGCCTCCTTCACGTGGTTCACGTTCGGGTCGCTCAGCATGGGGTTCTCGCCCAGCACGAACAGCGCCTTCAGCGTGCCTTCGGCGGCGGCGTGCATCATTTCCACTACCGTCAGGCCCGGTTTGTCCGGGAGCGGGACGCCCCACGCCTTTTCGAACTTCGCGTGCACGGCCGGATCGTCCACCTTCTGGTAGCCCGGGTACACGTTGGGCAGCGCGCCCAGATCGCACGCGCCCTGCACGTTGTTCTGGCCGCGCAGCGGGTTCACGCCCGTCGACTCGCGCCCGATCTGGCCCGTCAGCATCGCCAGGTCGGCCAGCGCGTGCACGTTGTCCGTGCCCGTCGTGTGCTGCGTGATGCCCATGCTGTAGACGATCGACCCGCGCTCGGCGCCCGCGTACAGGCGCGCCGCTTCCCGGATCTGAGCGGCCGGCACGCCGGTGACCCGCTCGCCCCATTCGGCCGTGCAGGCCTGCACCGATGCTTTCAGCTCCTCGAACCCCTCCGTGCGCGCCTCGACAAACGCCTTGTCGTACAGTTCCTCCGCGATGATCACGTGCATCATCGCGTTGATCAGCGCCACGTCCGTGCCGGACCGGTGCCGCACGTGCAGCGCGGCGAACCGAGCCAGATCGATCCGGCGCGGGTCCGCCACAATCAGTTTCGCCCCGTGCCGCGTGACCGCCGCCTTGATCCGCAGCGCGATGATCGGGTGCGCCTCCGTCGTGTTGGACCCGATCACGAAGATGCCGTCGGCCTGCTCGAACTCGGCGATCGAGTTCGTCATCGCCCCGCTTCCGAACGCCGTCGCCAGACCGGCGACTGTTGCGGAGTGTCATAATCGTGCGCAGTGGTCGATGTTGTTCGTGCCCACCGCCGCACGCATGAATTTCTGGAAGACGTAGTTCTCTTCGTTCGTGCACTTGGCCGAGGACAGCCCCGCAATCGCGTCGGGCCCGTCCTGGGCCTTGATTTCGCCCAGCCTGGTGACGACAAGGTCGAGTGCCTCCTCCCAGCTCGCCTCCTCGAATTTGCCCTCACGCTTGATCAGCGGCTTCGTCAGCCGGTCCTCCGCGCCCACGAAGTCCAGCCCGAACCGCCCCTTCACGCACAGGCTGCCGTGGTTGACCACGTGGTCCCGGTCCCCGGAAATCCTGACGATGCGGTTGCCCCGCACGCCCAGAACCAGCCCGCACCCGCACCCGCAGTAGGGGCAGACGGTCTTCACGTCCCGCGTCGGCGGAAGCGTTTCGTACTTGGGCGTCAGCGCGCCGACCGGGCAGTGCGCGACGCATTCGCCGCACGATTCGCATACCGATTCGCTCAACGGCAGGTCGCCGAACGTTCCCACGCGGCTCTTGAAGCCGCGTCCCGTGATCTCGATCGCGCCCACCCCGCGCACCTCGTGGCAGACCCGCACGCAGCGCGCGCAGAGGATGCATTTGGACAGATCGCGCACGAAAAAGGGATTGCTGTCGTCCAGGACCGGCGCACGCTCCAGCTTCTCGAGCCGCTTGCGGGTGATGCCGAGATAGGCGGCCACCTTCTGGAGTTCGCAGGCCTGATTGGATGAGCAAGAGAGGCAGTCGGCGGGATGGTCGGAAATCAGCATCTCGCAAATCATTCGTCGCACGCGGTTCACCTGGTCGGTGTCGGTCCGCACGACCATGCCTGGGGTCGCCACCGTCGTACAGGCGGTGGGCAGCCCCTTCGCACCCTCGATCTCGACGATGCACATCCGGCACGCGCCGTACGGCGCCAGGTCGTCGTCCGCGCAGAGCGTCGGGATGTAAATGCCCACGCTGCGCGCGGCTTCGAGCACGGTGCTGCCGTCCGGCACGGTGACTTCCCGCCCGTCTATGGTCAGAGACACGTCCTTCATAATCTGCCTGTCACGCGTTCTCCTCGGTTTCCAGGTCGCAGCGCAGGCAGCGCTTCGCCTCGGCCACGGCGCGCTCCGGCGGATAACCCAGTTCCACGAGTTCCTTGTCCTTCTTGCGTTCGGCGGCGCTGCGTTTGGGGACGACTTCGCGTCGCCGTTCTTCCTGTTCTTCCATCACGCCCTCGCCCAGACCCTCTTCCGGCGGCGCGAGTGTTTCGTCGATGTCGCCGTCGCCGCCCAAGTACCGGTCGATTGCGGTTGCCGCGCGCCGGCCCGCGCCGACGGCCTCGATGACGGTGGCGGGCCCGGTTACCACGTCCCCGGCCGCGAAGACGCCCGGACAGCTCGTGGCAAGCGTCTGGCGTTCGACTTCGATCCGGCCGCGTCTGTCGGCCGCGCAGTCCGGTTCCGGCAGGCTTTCCGGCGTCTGGCCGACCGCCATGATGACGGAGTCCGCCTCGATGTGAAAGGCGCTGCCCTCGATCGGCACAGGGCTGCGCCGCCCGCTCCGATCCATGGCCCCCTGGCGCATGCGGACACACTCGATCGATAAATGTCCATTCTTGTGTGTGATTCTGACGGGCGCGACGAGGAACGCCAGCTGCACATCTTCTTCCATGGCTTCTTCCACTTCCTCCTCGGCCGCCGGCATGTCCTCGCGGGTCCGGCGATAGAGGACACGCACGCTTTCCGCCCCCGCGCGGCAGGCGGCGCGAGCCGCGTCCATCGCGGAGCTGCCGCCGCCGACGACAACAACGCGCTTGCCGACCTCTACGGGCTTGTCCGCATTGATCTGCCTCAGGAAACCGAGCGCATCGAACACCTGCGGCAGGTCCTCGCCCTCGATTCCCGTCTTCAAGCCCTGCTGCGCGCCGTAGGCCAGCAGAACCGCGTCGTAGCCGCGCTTGAGCAGCTTGCGGACCGACGACACGTTCGCATGCGTCCGGATCCGGACCCCCGCCGACTTCCGGATTTCCCGGATCTCTTCGTCGATCACGGCTCGCGGCAATCGGAACGCCGGAATCCCCGTGCGCAGCGTGCCGCCGGGCTCGGCATCGCGCTCGAATATCGTCACCTTGTGCCCGCGCTTGCCCAGATAGTAGGCGGCCGTGAGGCCCGCCGGGCCCGAGCCGACCACGGCAACGCGTTTGCCGGTCGGCGGCCGGCGCGGACTGCGTTTTCTGCGCCGCTTCACGCCGTGCTCCGCGGCAAACCGCTTCAAGGCGCGGACCGCGATCGGGTCGTCCAGTTGCCGGCGCCTGCACTTGGTCTCGCAGGGATGGAAGCAGACATAGCCGCAGATGGCGGGCAGGGGCAGCTTCTCGCGAATCACGTCCAGTGCGTCCGCGTACCGTTCTTCGGCGATGCACCGCACATAGCGGGGTACATCGACGCCCGCCGGGCACGTGTGTTTGCACGGCGCGCTCACCAAGCCGCGGCATACCGCGGCCGGGCATTTTCGATCGAGAATATGAGATTCGTATTCGTCCCTGAAATAGCGAATGGTCGTCAGGACCGGGTTCGGCACGGTCTGCCCGAGCCCGCAAAGCGAGCCGCGTTTGACCGACTCCGCGAGTTCGAGCAGTATGTCGATGTCGTCCGTCCGGCCCGCTCCCGATGAGATCCGGTCGAGAATGGCGAGCATCTGCCGGGTGCCGAGCCGGCACGGAGCGCATTTTCCGCAGGACTCGTTTTGCGTGAACTCGAGGAAGAACCGGGCTGTGTCGACCATGCAGGTGTCTTCGTCCATCACCACCATGCCGCCCGAGCCCATGATGGCGCCGGCTTCCGCCAGTCGTTCGTAATCCACAGGCGTATCGAGCAGATTCGCCGGAATACAGCCGCCGGACGGCCCGCCGGTCTGGACAGCCTTGATTCGCTTGTTCTCCGGTATTCCGCCCCCGATGTCGAAGACGATTTGCCGCAGCGTCATGCCCAGGGGCACCTCGATCAGACCCGTCCGTCTCACTTTGCCGGCCAATGCGAACGTCTTGGTCCCCCGGCTCTTCTCCGTCCCGTACCGGGCCACCGCCGCGCTGCCTTGCGCCAGAATGACGGGAACCTGAGCCAGCGTTTCCACGTTGTTGATGTTCGTCGGCTTCCCGAAAATTCCGCGCTGAGCCGGGAACGGCGGGCGCGGATTCGGCATGCCGCGCTTGCCTTCGATGGACGCGATCAGCGCCGTTTCCTCGCCGCAGACGAAGGCGCCGGCCCCTTCCTTGATGTGCACGTTGAAGGAGAACGACGAACCGAGGATTGCCGGCCCCAGCAGTCCCGCCTCCTGGGCCTGGGCAATCGCCTTGCGGAGCCGTTGAATGGCCAGCGGATACTCTGCCCGCGTGTAGATATAGCCCTCGCTCGCCCCGATCGCATAGGCGGCGATCACCAGTCCCTCGATGACGGAATGGGGATCGCTTTCCAACACCGCGCGGTCCATGAACGCGCCGGGATCCCCCTCGTCGGCGTTGCAGACCATGTATTTCTGAGCGCCGGTGGCCTTTCGGCAGAACTCCCACTTCAGACCCGTCGGAAAACCGGCCCCGCCGCGTCCGCGCAGTCCCGACGCCTTGACGGCCTCGATGACTTCGGACGGCTGCATGTTCAGCGCCTTGGCCACGCCCGCATAGCCGCCGCGCGCCACGTAATGGTCGATGTTCTCCGGGTCGATCCAACCGCAGTTCCGCAGTGCCACGCGCACCTGCCCGGCCATCATCGGCAGTTCGCCAAGCGAGGGGATCCCCTCCACGGATTCGCCCTCGAGCACCGCGAGCGCCAGATCGGGGCGCAGATCGCCTCTTCGGAAGAATGCGTCGAGCAGGTCCGCTATCTGCCCGGCCGACACCGAGCCGTACAGCACGCGCGGGCCGCCCGGCCGGCTCAGGTCAACAAGGGGCTCCGCATAGCAGAGCCCGAGGCAGCCGACCTCATACAATCCCACCTCTTGGCCGAGAGAGCCGAACCGGTCCCGGATAGCGGCCAGAATGCTGTCCGCGCCGGCCGCCTTTCCGCAGGTGCCGGCCCCCACCAGAATACGCGGCCGATTCGGGTCGGTGAACGTCTGCCACGCGGCTGCGGACTTCTCCTGAATGGCTTCGTATCTCACGCGAGCGATTCCACAATCTTGACCGCCTGTTGCGGCGTCATTTTTCCGTACACTCTTCCATCCACGACCACCACGGGCGCCAACGCGCAGGAGCCAAAGCACGCGACCGTTTCCAGCGTGAACGTGTAGTCCGGTGTCGTTTGGCCCGGCTTGATGGCAAGCTTGCGCTCCAGCGCTTGCAGAATCCGGCGGCTGCCCCGTACATGGCAGGCGGTGCCCCGGCAGACGCGAATCTTGTGTTTGCCCTGGCGGGTCAGATAGAACTGCGCGTAGAAGGTCACGACCCCGTAGACGGTGCTTTCGGGCACGCGCAGGAATCTGGCCGTCGCCTGCATCGCCGCCTGAGGAATGTAGCCGACGGCCTCCTGAACAGCCTGAAGGATGGGAATGAGCTCGCTGCGTTCTCCGTGATAACGGGCGAGAACCTGATTCACCCGGTTCTGGAGTTCGTTCTCTTCCGTGGCCTGCATGCGTGCCTCCCCTTTCGCGCGTCCCGGCTGAGACGGGACTGGGGGTGACGGGACGGCGCCGTTTCAAAACTCCGCGGGCAGCGCGGACAACTCCTCACAGCTGAATACGGGCCCGTCGATGCATACGTACTTCCGGCCGATATTGCAGCGTCCGCACTTGCCTATTCCGCATTTCATGCGCATTTCGAGCGATAGAAAGATGTCGCGCTCGGCAAAGCCCAACTTGCGAAGGACCGGCATGGTGAATTTGATCATGATGGGCGGCCCGCACACCAGGCAGATCGCGTTCTCCGCGCTCGGACCGACCTGCTCGAGAACCGCCGGCACAAACCCTTCCCGGCCCGTCCACCCGTCCTCGCCCTTGTCCACCGTCACGCACAGGTCGAGGTCCGGACTCTTCTCCCACTCTTTCAGGGTAGGCTTGTACATCAATTCGCCGGGGCTCCTGGCGCCGTAGATCACCGTGATGGTCTTGAACCGGCTCCGCTGATCGGGCGCCAGCATGTACGTGATGGCCGAGCGCAGCGTCGTAAAGGCGAACCCGCCGCCGACCACCACGATGCTGCACCCCTCCATGCGGTCCCATGGGAACGGGTTGCCCAGCGGTCCGCGCACGCCCATCTTGCGGCCGGGCTCCGACCTGTGCAGTTCGGAGGTCACGACCCCCGCCCGCTTCACCGAAAACATGACGAATTCCTGCTCCGTCGGCGAGGAGGCTATCCCGACGGGCGCTTCCCCGTAGCCGAAAAGGGACAGTTCCGCGAACTGACCCGGCAGATACGAGAAAGCCGCGCGGTCCGGCTCGTGGTCGAACACGAGCTTGAACGTCTTGAGGTCCTTGGCCTCGTTCTCGATCGTGATCTCCGCGATCGTCACCGGATACGGTACGTAGGGATTCTTTGTCATGTTGGCGTGTCCGATTCGGCGAGCCGCTTCAGCGCTTCGCGAATATCGAGATTCACCGGGCAATGCGTCACGCAGCGGCCGCAACCCACGCAGAAAACCTCGTCCAGGTTGTCGACGGTATAGAGAAATTTGTGCAGAATGCGCTGGCGCATCCGCTGCGTCTTCGCCGGGCGCGGGTTATGCCCGGACGCATGCAGCGTGAACAGCGCGAATTGGCACGAATCCCACGTGCGGACCCGGCGGCCCCGGCCGTCCTTGGTTTCGTCGGCGATGTCGAAACAATGGCAGGTGGGGCAGAGATACGTGCACAGGCCGCAGCCGCGACACACTTCCGCGATCGAATCCCAGACCTTGGCATGGAAGGCCGTCGCGAGCTTGTCCTTCAGCGCCGCCAGTTCGACGTCCAGCGCGGCGACCGCCGCGCGCGCCTTTTGCACGGCCTCGTCCCGCGCTTGCATGTCCGAGTCCGACGGCTCGGCCAGATGCGGCCCGCACGCATCGAGGAACGCCTCGCCCTTCGCGGTGACGGCCTCCAGCAGCACGACCTTGCCCAGCGGGAATGCCGCGACATCCGCCCCCGCCGCGCCCGCCGGGTCTCCGCCGACCGAGGTGCAGAAACAGGTCCCGCACGGCTTCGCGCACGCCAGCGACACCACCACGGCATTCTCCCGCCGCCGGCAGTAGTAGGGGTCGCGTTGCCCGCCGAACTCGCCGAAGATCTTGTCCAGGCACGCCAGCGCCCGCGCATCGCAGGGCCGTACGCCGAACACGACGAACGGCTCGTCGGGCAGGGGAACGTCACGCAGCGTCTCGCCGTCAAACCGGCAGAGCACGTCGCACTGCGGGAAAAACAGGCGCTTGGGCGACCGCGTCACGTTCTCGAAGTCCAGCGTCACCGCCCGGCCCGGCTGCCACTCGAGCAGATCGATGTCGCCTTCGGCCGCCTGCGGAGCATACACCTTGCGCCCCGCCGCGGCCGCCTCCAGCAGCTTGCCCAGTTCCGACGTCTTGACTGTGCCCCGTTTCATGCCCGTTTCCGACTTCCGTCCCTCACCGCGTCTGCCCCCGACTGAACACCGCTCATCGCTTGCTCTTCTTGTCCGGGTCCGTGATGAACGTATCGCTGTCTTCCGCCGTGAACGAGGAGAGCAGCGCCTTCTCGTCGGGTGAGAACCCGATACTGAAATCGAACAGTTCCTTCGCGTCCTTCGCCAGCTTGTGCGTGAACGTGCGAAGATCCACGCCGACCGGACACGCTCTGGAGCAGGCGTCGCAGCCGACACACCGGCCGGCCTGGTGGAACATCCGGCCCAGGTGGTAGATGATCGTGTCCGACAGATCGTCCCCCGTCTCAACCCATCTCGGCTCGGTTCGCTCCGCGAAGCACTCCTTGCAGTAGCAGTTCGGGCAGGCCTCCCGGCACGCATAGCAGCGGATACACTTGCTCATCTCCTGCAGAAAATACGCGCGCCGTTCTTCGATCGGTTTCTTCTCGAAGGCGTCGACTTCGGCAAACGGGACGGAGGACGCCTCCCGCGCCGGCCCCTCGATCGCGACATCCGCGTCCTCGGCCACGGGGTGGCGGCATGCCTCGCAGGAGGGGTACACCTTGCCGGTCTTCGGGTCCACGATGCCCTGGCAGGGCATGCCGATGACAACCAGGTGCTCGCGGGGCACCTGCTTCTCCCGCACGAGCAGCGCGATCGAAAGCGCGTCGCAGCCTTTCACCACGATCCCGATCTTCGGGGGCGGCGGCGGTTCCTGGCCGCGCTTCACCGGCTTCTTGCGGTACAGTTCCGGCAGGTAGACGGCCAGGTTGTTCGAACACGTCCCGTCCCAGACCAAGCGCTCGGCTTCTTCCCCGCTCCGCACGAAGCAGGGCCGCGTGCGGCCGGGCAGGGTGCCCGCCTCGAACCCGATGACCAAGTCCGCCTTGCCGTCCGCGAAAAGGCTCCGGACAGCCGCTCTGAGCTTTTTCTCCGCTTCTTCCATCGTCAACGTCCCGCCTGCTCCCCGTCCCCGTCCGTCTCGCCGGGGCCCCGCTCTACTCCCGGCGCTTGACGAGCGCCGGCGCCGGGCCGAGCGGCTTCACCCCCGCCGTCACCTGCCGGATCAGCGCCGCAAAACGCGGCCCCTCGGCGGCGGACACCCAGGAGAACTGGACTCGTTCCGGCTCGATCCCGACATATTCCAGAAACCGCTTGATCATCGCGAACTTGCGCCGTGCCACCAGGTTGCCGCTGATGTAGTGGCAATCGCCCGGGTGACACCCGGAAACCAGGACGCAGTCGGCGCCTTCCTGGAACGCTTTCAGAATGTAGAGCGGGTTCACCCGGCCCGAGCAGGGCACCCGGACAATTCGGACGTTCGGCGGATACTGCAGCCTGCCGATTCCCGCCAGGTCGGCCCCGGCATAGGAGCACCAGTTGCACAGGAACGCCACGATCCGTGGCTCCCAATCCGCATGGTTCGTTTCTTTCGCCATGGCTTCGCCGTTCCGGCTAGGCTTCGCGCCTCGCGAGCCGCACACCCGCCGTGCTCAGAACGTCCAGAATCTGTTTGTCCCTGAACCCCCGCAAGTCGATCGCGCCGCTGCGGCAGGTGGCCGCGCAGGCGCCGCAGCCCTTGCAGACGGCCTCGTTCACCCGGGCCAGGCCGGTTTCCAGGTCGATCTCGATCGCCTTGTAGGCACACACGTCCACGCACGCCGCGCATCCCATGCACAACGCCTCGTTGACGTGGGAGGTCCTCGCTTCCGCCTCGATCTTGTCTTTGCTCAGGACGGTCGCCGCCCGCCCGGCGGCGGCCAGGGCCTGGGCAATCGTCTCGGACATGTCCTTCGGATAGTGGGCCAACCCGCAGAGGTAGACCCCCTCCGTCGCGAAGTCGACGGGCCGCAGCTTGGCATGCGCTTCGAGGAAAAAGCCGTCGCTGTTCAACGCCACTTTGAACAGCATGGCCAATGCCGCGTTGTCCGGGTTCGGATCGATCCGGCTGCTCAGCACCACCAGGTCGGCCGGCAGGCGGATCGTGCGTCCCATCACCGCGTCGTACGCCGTCACCCGCACCGACCGCCCCCGCACGGCGACCTGCGGCTTCTGCTCCAGTTCGTAGCGCAGGAACGTGACGCCGAGATCGCGCGCCTTCTGGTAGTAGGCCTCGCGCAAGCCGTAGGTCCGAATGTCGCGATACAGGATACACACTTCGGTGCCCGGGTTCAGACTCTTCAACCGAATCGCGTTCTTTACCGCCGTCGAACAGCAGACCCGGCTGCAATACGGGTGGTCGCCTTCCCGCGAGCCCACGCACTGGATCATCACCACGCGCGCCGGCGCGTGGAAATCCTTCGTCCCGAGCGCCTGTTCCAGTTCGAGCTGGGTCACCACCTTCGGTGTCTTGCCATACCCGTATTCGGCCGGCTTGCTCTCCGCCCCGCCGGTGGCCAGGACCGCCACGCCGTGGGTCACCGTCGTGCGCACGGGCGTCTCGCCCTCAAGCGTTTCGATGACCGATTCATAGTTCCCGACGAACCCCGCCACCTCGGCCAGCCGGGAGCGGGTGAGGACGCGGATGCGGTCGTGCCCGCGTACGCGCGCCTCCACGCCCGCCAGCCACTCGGCCACCTTGCGCCCCTCGATGTCTTCGTCCAGCCGCCGCATGTTGCCGCCCAGTTCGTCCGCCTTTTCCACGAGGGTCACCGGAAACCCCTGCTCGGCCAAAGACAGCGCCGCGGTCATCCCGCTCAAGCCGCCGCCGATCACCAGCGCTTCCGGGTGCACGTCCACCAGCGTGCTCTTCAGCGGGACGGCCGTCCGGACCTTGGCGACGGCCATACGGAGCAGGTCCTTCGACTTCTCCGTGGCCGCGTCCTTGTCGCGCATGTGGACCCACGAGCACTGGTCCCGGATGTTCGCCATCTCGAACAGGTGCGGGTTCAGACCCACCTCCCGGATCGTCTGCTGGAACAGCGGCTCATGAGTCCGCGGCGAACACGACGCCACGACCACCCGGTTGATGCCCTGCTCCGTAATGACCTGCTTGATCTTGTCCTGCGTGTCCTGCGAGCAGGTGAACAGGTTCCGTTCGGCGTACACCACGTTGGGCAGCGACCGCGCGTAGTCGACCACGCCCGGCACATCCACGATCCCGCCGATGTTAATCCCGCAATGGCAGACGAACACGCCGATCCGCGGGCCCTGGTACGATACGTCGATTTCCGGCGGGTACGTCTTGGTCTGCGTCAGCGTGCCCCGCGCGCCGCTCAACAGCATGCCTACCTCCGCCGCCGCCCCGCTGGCCTGCGTGACCGTCTCGGGGATGTCCTTCGGACCCGAGGCCGCGCCGGCCACGTAGATGCCGTCGCGCGAGGTCTTCAGCGGGTCCGTCGCGCGTGTCCAGACGAACCCGTTCGGCTCGGTCCGGATCCCCAGCAGCCGCGCCAGCCGGCCCTGTTCGGCCGGCGGCTCCAGCCCCACGGAAAGCACCACCATGTCGAACGTGTCCTCGGCGACTCCGCCGCCCTCGGCCACATAGCGCACCGTCAGCCCGGCATCTTGCGGCCCGCGCCGCACGTCGCTGACGCGCGCGCGCACGAACCGTACGCCGTACTCGTCCCGCGCCCGCTCGTAGTACTTGTCGAAATCCTTGCCGAACGCGCGCATGTCCATGAAGTAGATCGTCACGTCCGCCTGGCCCAGATGTTCCTTGGCGATCACCGCCTCCTTGATCGCATACATGCAGCAGACCGACGAACAGTATTGATTGCGGCAGGCGATGTCCCGCGAGCCGACGCACTGCAAAAACGCGATCTTCCGCGGCTCCGTCCCGTCCGAGGGCCGCTGCACATGCCCCGCATAGGGCCCGGACGCCGACAGGATCCGCTCGAACTCCATGCTGCTGACCACGTCCGGGTAACGGCTGTACCCGTAGTCGTACTCCTGCCGCGCCATGAATTCGTCGAAACCCGGCGCCAGCACGACGGCGCCCACCTCGATGTCCGTCCGCTTGTCCGTCTGCTCGAAATCGATGGCCCCGGCCGCACAGACGTCGCGGCAGATGCCGCAGGCGTCCTTCTGCAGATGCACGCAATGCGCGCGGTCGATCACCGGCCAGTTCGGCACGCCCTGCGGATAGAGCCGGTAGACCGGCGAGCGCGGGCTCAACTCGCAGTCGAACGGCGAGGTCAACGGCCGCGGCGTGCGCGTCGTCACGGCCTTGAGATCAACCGCGCCGGTGGGGCAGACGCTCTCGCACGCGCCGCAAACCTGGCATACGGTGGTCATGCCGTCGAATGGGGTGGTGACCGTACGGCGCTGGCCCTTGTGCGCGAAGCTGACGGCGCTCTTGCCCATGCGCTCCGCGCACATCCGCACACACAGCCCGCACATAATGCACAGGTCGTCCTTGGCCGGGAAGCGGCTGCCCGTTAGGCCGAGCCCCTTGGCCAGTTCGAGGATTCGTTCCGAATCCGGTGCGCGCGCCAGCAACAGTTCCACCATGATCCGCCGCGCGGCCAGGACTCGTTCCGTGTCCGTTCGGATCGTCATACCGTCCAGACAGACATTGTTGCACGAGGTCTTTAGTTCGGTCCGGCCGCGCTGCTCGACCTCGACGAGGCACACGCGGCAGGCGCCATATGGCGACAGTGCGTCGTGATGGCACAGGGTCGGAATGTGCACCTCGACGCTGCGCGCCGCCGCCAGGATGGTTGTCCCGTCGGGCACCTCGACCGGTTTGCCGTTTATCGTGAGCGTCGGCATTCGCTCCATACTCCCTACGTGCGCGTGATGGCTTCGAACCTGCAGGTCTGCATGCAGACTCCGCACTTGACACAGATGGCCTGATCGATCTCGGCCACTTGCCCCTTCTCCCACCGGATGGCCTGGACCGGGCATTTCTTGAAGCAGGCGCCGCACTTCGTGCAAGCGTCCGGCAAGACTTCGTAGCGCACGAGCGCCTTGCATACGCCCGCCGGGCACCGCTTCTCCGACACGTGCGCTTCGTATTCCTTCCGAAAGAATTCAAGCGTGCTCAGAACCGGGTTCGGGGCGGTCTTGCCCAGCCCGCATTCGGACGCATCGCGGATCGCGCGCGAGAGTTCATCCAGCAGCTGAAGATCGGACGGCGCGCCGCCGCCCTCCGTGATGCGCGTCAGAATCCGGTAGGCCGCGTCCAGCCCGTCCCGGCACGAAAGGCATTTGCCGCAGGACTCCTCGCGCGTGAAGGAGGTGAAATAGCGCGCGATATCGACCATGCAGTTGGTGTCGTCCATGACCACCATCCCGCCCGAGCCCATGATCGAGCCCACCTTGGCCAGGTTCTCGTAGTCGACCGGCATCTCCACGATCTCCGCCGGTATGCAGCCGCCGGACGGGCCGCCCGTCTGGACGGCCTTCAGCGCACGCCCGTTGGCCACGCCGCCGCCGATCTCATAGACGATTTCGCGCAGCGAGGTGCCCATCGGCACCTCGACCAGGCCGGTATTGTTCACCGCGCCCACCAGCGAGAAGACCTTCGTCCCTTTGCTCTTTTCCGTGCCCATCGTGGCGTACCACTTCCCGCCGCGCGCGAGGATGACCGGGATATTCGCCCACGTCTCGACGTTGTTGATGTTCGTCGGCTTGCCCCATAGCCCCGAATGCGCCGGAAACGGCGGCCGCGGCCTGGGTTCCGGAGGGCGGCCCTCGATGGACGCGATCAGCGACGTCTCCTCGCCGCACACGAACGCGCCAGACCCTTCGACGATGGAAATGTCGAAATCGAAACCCGTCCCCATGACGCGCTCGCCCAGCAGGCCGTAGTCTTGCGCCTGGCGGATGGCGCGGCGCAGCTTGCGGATGGCAAGCGGATACTCGGTTCGAACATAGATGATGCCATGCCGTGCGCCGATGGCATAGGCGCCGATCAGCATGCCCTCCAGCACCGAGTGTGGGTCGCCCTCGAGTACGCTGCGGTCCATATAGGCGCCCGGATCGCCTTCGTCTGCGTTGCAGATGATGTATTTCTCCGCGCCTTCCGCCGCGTGGCAGAATTCCCACTTCATGCCCGTCGGGAATCCGCCGCCGCCGCGGCCCCGTAGTCCGGACTCCTTCACCTCCGCAATCACCTCTTTCGGACTGCGCCCGGTCAGCGTTTGCAGCAGCGCCCGGTACCCGCTGCGTCCGAAATACTCCTCGATATCGTCCGAATCGATGAACCCGCAGTTGCGCAGGACGATGTGTTTCTGCTTGGCGAAGAACGGAACCTCGTCGTAGCGCGGGACCCCGGCCCACGGGTCGGATTTTCCGTCGACGAACGTCTGCCAGCCGTCTTCGACGATGAGTTCTTCGCGGTCCATTCTGCACAGCGCGCCCTCGGGCGCGGCCTCGCCGTCGAGGGCCGACCGCAGGAAATCGTCCACCTTCTCCACGGTTACCTGCTTGTAGATCAACTTGGGCGCGCCGGGCCGGTGCACGCTGATCAGCGGCTCGACCTGGCAATAGCCGAGACAGCCGCACGTGCCGAGCAGGATCTCCGGGTGGGCGGTCTTCAAGCGTTCCTCGAGCGCCGCAAGTACTTTGCCGGCGCCCGTGGCCAGCCCGCAGGTCGCCGTGCCCACCGCGATCTTCAGCCGGTCCGGGTAGAGTTTGTCCCGTCCGCGCTGTCGGGCCGCCTCGAGATCCGCGGCCGTGGTAATGGGCGTTGTCTTATTCATAGGGATCGAGGATTTTCGGGATTTCCTTTTCCGCAACCTTGGCGTACGTTTCGCCGTCCACGGTGATCACCGGCGCCAGGCTGCAGCAGCCCAGGCAGCGCACGGAACGCAGGGTGAAGCGCATGTCCGGCGTCGTCTGCCCTTCCTGAATTTCCAATTCCTGTTCGATCCGGCTCATGAGCTTGCCGGCGCCGCGCACGTAGCAGGTCGTGCCCAGGCAGACGCTGATCACATGCCGGCCCCTTGGGACAAGGCTGAACGCGCTGTAGAAGGTGGCCAGCCGGTAGAGCAGGCTCAACGGAATCTCCAGCTCCCGGGCGGCGTACCGGAGCACGTTCTCGGGCAGGTAGCCGAGCGTTGCGTTGATGTCCTTCAGGACCAGTATCGCGCCGTTCTGATCCGTCCGGTGTTTTGCGAGGATCGGGTCCACGATGTTCTTGTCACGCGCCTCCAGCACCACGGGCGGCAGGTCCTTCGGATCCTCGTAAATCGCATATTGCACCGGACATTGCTCCACGCACAGACCGCACCCGGTACATTTCGTCCCGTCCACGTAACGCGCCCGCCTGTTGATCGCCGCCTTGAATCGGCCCGGCTCCCCCTCCAGGCCGATGAGATCGGCGTGGGCGATAACCTCGATGTTCAGGTGCCGGCCGGCCTCGACCAGCTTCGGGGCCAGGATGCACATCGAGCAGTCATTGGTGGGGTAGGTCTTGTCCAGCCGGGCCATGTGCCCGCCGATCGCCGGGCGGTTCTCCAGCAGGTATACCTTCTGCCCCGACTCCGCCAGGTCGAGCGCCGCCTGAATGCCGGCCACCCCGCCGCCGATCACGAGCACGGCTCCGACCTGAGCGCCCTTCTCTTCCCGTGGTGCAATCATCGTCCTGTTCCGGCCTCACGGCGCCGTCATTCCGCCAGCGGCGCCAGCTCCTTCTTCATCGCGTCGTATTTCGCGCGGTCGCTCACCAGCGCGTTCACCAGGTTGCGCCGCACCCGCTGCGCGAACCGGCCCAGTTCCTCCACCTCGTCCGGCAGCGTGGCCTCGGCCAGCCCTTCCTCAACCGCCATCTCGCGCAGCGCCCGTACGATCTCCCTGAACTTCACGTTCTGCGGGCACTTCGCCGTGCACGAGTAGCACTGCACACAGCGCCACAGCACGGGCGAAGACAGAACCTCCTTGCGCATGCCCAGCAGAACCTGGCGAATGATCAGGCGGGGATTGAATTCCGGGTCGATCTCCGAAACCGGGCAGCCCGCCGTGCAGGTCCCGCACGCAAAGCACAGCTTCAGGTTCTCGCCTCCCGCGTGCGCGGCCACGTCATACTTGAACCGGGGATCCAGGTCCTTGCCGTCTATCGCTTCCATCGCTCACGCTCCCAGTCCGCTTCCACAGACATTCGCGCCCATTCGCGCCCATTCGCGTTTATTCGCGGTTTCTCTTCAGGCCCGCGGCCCCGACGATCTCCGCAACCTTCTCTTCCCACTCGATCGCCATGATGTGCACCCCGACAACACCTTCGATCTTGCGCAGCTGTTTGATCTGCTCCACGCAAATCGCCACGCCCTCGGCTTTCGGGTCCGCCGCGCCTTCCATCCGTTCCACGATGGCGTCGGGCACGATCACGCCCGCCACTTTGTCGCGCATGTACTTGGCCATGCCCGCCGATTTCAACGGCGTCACGCCGGCCAGGATCTTGCAGCGATCGTGCAGCCCGCGTGCCCGGACCTGCTCCATCCATGTCGCGAAGCGGTCCATGTCGTAGATGCACTGCGTCTGCACGAAATCCAGGCCCGCCTTCACCTTCTTCGCAAAACGGACGACCCGGAACTCGAACGGGTCTCCGAACGGGTTCGCCGCCCCGCCGATGAAGAAACGCGGTTCCTTCAACTCGGCCTTCTTGCTGTTGCGGATCTCCTCGCCGTTCGCGAACACCTTCTTGTCGCGCATGTTCGCCACCATCCGGATCAACTGCACCGAATCCAGGTCGAACCCGTACCGCGCCGTCGGGTGGTTCCCGAAACACTGGTGGTCGCCCGTCAGGCAAAGCAGGTTGCGGATACCCAGCAGATAGGCGCCCAGCAGGTCCGCCTGGATCGCCAGCCGGTTCCGGTCCCGGCAGGTCATCTGGATGATCGGCTCCAGCCCCGCCTCCACCAGCAGCCGGCCGACCGCGATGCTCGAGACGCGGACAATCGCCGTCTGATTGTCGGTGATGTTCACCGCGTCCACCCAGCCCTTGAGCAGGGCCGTCTTCTTCTCGATCAGCGCCAGATCCGCGCTCTTCGGCGGGCCCAACTCCGCCGTCACCGCAAAATCGCCCGCCGTCAGGACCTTCTCCAGATTGCTGCCCGCTTTGTATTCGCTCGCTGTCATGCCAACCCCGCCACGTCTTCTCGTGAAAGCTTCCTCGGCCCGCCCGCATGCGTCTTGGACCAGTCCCGCGGTTCGGCGATCTCGTCCAGTACCTCCAGCTTGCCCAGCGCCTTCAGACGGTCATAGATGAGCTGCCAGCCGCATTCGATACTTTCCGGATCCACCTCGCACTTGCCGTCCGCCGACCCGCCGCACGGGCCGTTCAGCAGCGACTTCGAGCAGCGCGTCACCGGGCAGACGCCGCCGTAGAGCCCCAGCTTGCAGTCCCCGCAGGCCAGGCAGTTCTCGGACCACTGGCCCGCCCCGTCGTTCGTACCCATGAACCGCGTGTTCAGCGCCGGGTACACCGGCTTGTCCGGGAACTGGCGCGCCACCATCTGCACGCCCACCCCGCAGGCCATCGACAGCACCGCGTCGCAGGCCTGCACCTGCTCGCGAACCGCGTCGAAAAATTCCGCGTCGCACTGCCGCTCCAGCGTGTTTTCCTCAAACGTCGTCTGCCCGCAACTGAGCCGGAGCAGCGAGGCGAGATTCTTCACCTCCCGCTCCCCGCCCGCCAGGCAGACGGTCACGCACGTGCCGCAGCCCAGAACCAGGACGCGCTGGTGCCCCGCGACATAACCCTGGATCTCGTCGATCGGCTTCTGTTCCGCAACGATCATCGCTACCTCCGCCCGCCGGCCCGGAACTCCGATTCCAACTCCGAACTTCCTCGAGAACTTACTCGCAAACTTGCTCGAGAACTTACTCGCAAACTTCCTCGCGAACTTCCTCGCGAACTTTCGGCCTCAGGCCGAAAGTTCTCGAGCCAGTTTCCTCTCTCGTGAGTCCTGGATTCTACAGGCCAACCGTTCCAGCTTCAGCTCGTCACCATCTCCACAAATCGGTTCGGCTCCACCGCGGCCACCCCGAAGAACTCGACCCGCGCCGCGTCCACGCCCGCGCGCGCCAGGCTCGCGCTCAACTGCTCGGCCCGCCGCTTGCCGCGGCTGGCGCCCGACAGGTACTGGCAACTCTCGGGATGACACCCGGCCACGAAAACCTTGTCCGCGCCCTGCTCGAGCGCCGTCAGGATCATCTGCGGGTCTACCCGCCCGGCGCAGGGCACGCGCACCAGCTTCACGTTCCTCGGGCATTTCTTGCCCGCCCGCGCCGCGGCCTCACAGGCCGGCACGGCGGAATTCTCGCAGGCGAAAACCGTGATCCGCGGCTTGCCGCCGATCGCCGCGGCCACCTGCTCGTCCTCGAAACCCGGCAGCGTGATGGCTTTGGCCGGGCATTCCGCCGCGCACACGCCGCAGCGCTGGCACGAGACCGCCGAGATCGAGGCGGCCGCCTCCGTCACGTCGAACGTGATGGCGCCGTGCGGGCAAATGCGCAGGCAGGTCAGGCAGGCCACGCACTTCTCCGCGTCCACCCTCGCCGCGCCGTCGGCTACCGCGATCCGGCCCGTCGCCAGCAGACCGTGTACGGCGCGCGCCGCCGCCAGCCCGTCCGTCAACGCCTCGCGGTATTCGCTGTTCCCGCGCGCGGCACCCGCCACGAAAACGCCCGGCCGGTTCGTCAGCGTGGGCAGCAGCCACACATCGTCGTACTGCAGCGCCCCCTCCGGCCCCGCCCGAAAACCGGCCATGAGGCCTGCTTCCCCGTTCCGCGCCGGGGCCAGGTCGGCCAGGACGGCCAGGTCGACCTCCTCGCTCAGCACGCCGCCCGCCACCGGGTCTTCGCAGCGGATCTGAACCTTGCCGCCCGCCGTGGCCAGCGTCGGCTTCTTCGCCCATCTCACCGGCACCACCCCGGCGTCGCGCACGCGCCGGTACAGCCGCTCCAGCCCGGCCGCGGCGACCCGCATGTTCGCGCCGTACAGCGTGACCTGTGCGCCGAACCGCGTCGCCAGCCGTTCCGCGGCCGAAAACGTCTGCGCGTACACCGCGCGGCCCTGTTCCGCCGCCATGTCGAGCAGGATCGCCACACGGGCCGGCACGTCCTCGGCGCGGATGAACGCGAGCAGACCCGCCAGATCGGTGATCGGCGGCCCGCCCGCGCGCTGCGCCTCGGTCAGGATCGGCGCGCAGCCCGCACCGACCGCCAGAACCAGAGCACCGGCCCGCAGCTCGGTCGCACCGCCGCCGCCCGAGACCCGCAGCGTGAAATCGCCCAGCTCGCCGCGGACCGATTCGACGCGGCTGCCCGCGTGAACCGTTACGTTCCCGCGCGCCTGAACGGCCGCCGTCAGCTCGCCCAGATATGTCCCGAGCGCGTCCGCCGCTTCCTCCGCCGTCTCGCCCAGATACCCGTAACACTCGGGCCGCGCCGCCGCCGTGCCGCCCAGCGCCGGGTCGCGGTGCACCAGCGATACGGCATGACCCAGGTCCGACAGCGCCAGCGCCGCCTGCAGCCCCGCCACCCCGCCGCCCAGTACCGCGACATCCCGGCATACGGCCCGGGTTTCCGCGCCCGCCGGTTCCGCGGCGCCCGCCACGCCGCCGCCGGACTCGCCGGCTTCGCTCAGGATCGCGGCGCTTGCCGCCTCCGCCTGCGCCATGCTGCCGGCGATGTCTTTCGGCGATTCGGCCGCACCGATCACGTAGAGGCCCTTGCGCTGCAGATCGGGAAGCGCGCCCGCGCCCTTCAACCCGAAAAAGCCCTGCGGGTCCATCGCCACGCCCAGTTGGTCCGCCAGCCGCCGGCCGTCGGCCGGCGGGCGGATGCCGACCGACAGCACGACCAGGTCAAACGTCTCGCTCGCCACGGCCCCGGCGCCGGCGTCTGCCGTCTCCGGCGCGTAGCACACCCGCACCGCCCCGTCCGCGCCCGCCTGCAGCTCGTAGGGCCGCGACCGGATGAACCGCATCCGGCTCCTGCAATCCGCGAAAAAGGCGTTGAACCCCTTGCCGAAATTCTGGATGTCCATGTAGAAAACCGTCACCTCGCTGCCCGGGTTGCGGTGCGTGAGCTGGCGGGCCATGCGCAACGCGTACGCGCAGCAGACCGTGGAGCAGTAGTCGGTGTCTTCCGGGCGGCGCCAGATCTCTTCCGTGCGCGAGCCCACGCACTGCACGAAGGCGACCCGCGCCGGCACGGCGCCGTCCGACGGACGCGTGAGCGCCGATTGCTCCGCAAGCTGCCGCTCCGCTTCCACGCCCGTGATCACGTTCGGCAGGCTGGCGTAGTGGTACGCGCTGTTCTCCGTCGGGTCGTACGGCTCATACCCGATCGCCACCACGATCGAGTCCACCCCCACCGCCGTCTCCCGGCGCGCGCCGGCGGGGGAGGGGACGGATTCGAGCACGGCCGTGTAGCGCAGCCCGTCCCGGCCGGGTTCCAGCCGGGCCAACCGCGTGGAGGTGTGCAGACGAATAGCCGGCGATTGCGGGACGCCGCGGAAGATCTCGTCGGCCACGCACACGTTGCAGCGAACGCAGGTGTCCGACGCCTTGCAGCCCATCCGCGCGGCGTGCCCGCCGATCCGCGGCTGCTTCTCAACCAGGTAGACCGGTACGCCTGCCTCACTCAAGCGCAACGCCGCCGTGGCACCGGCGATGCCTGCACCGATAACGAGAACCGGTTTGCCGCTTCCGGAATCCGCGCCCTGAGACCGATGTGCCGTCTGAATTGCCTTATTCAACCCCACCGTCCCGCTCCTGCCTTGGGGGCAGTCTCCCCCTATTGTCCTACGGGAAGCGCGCGGGCGTCAAGCGTCGAATCGGGCGCCGCCGCGGGCGTGACGGCAAACGGCTAGTGCTTGAAACTGCGCTGGCCCGTGAACACCATCGCCACGTCCGCCTCGTTGCACGCTTCGATGCTCTCGAAGTCGCGATCCGAACCGCCCGGCTGCACCACCGCCGTTACCCCTTCCCGGATGCCCACCTCGATCCCGTCCCGGAACGGGAAGAATGCGTCCGATACCATGCAGCAGCCGATCAGGCCGCCCTTCTGTTCCTGCACCTGCCTGTCGATTTCCGCCCGCGCATCCGCGTCCTTCAGCACGTTGTACGGCTGCTTGTGCGTCTCCCAGCAGATCCGGTCGGCCAGCTTGCGGTACGCCTTGTCCCGCGCGATCTCCGCCACGCCGACCCGGTCCTGCTCGCCCGTTCCGATCCCGACCGTCACCCCGTCCTTCACGTACAGGACCGAATTGCTCGTCACGCCCGCTTCGACCAGCCAGCCGAACAGCAGATCCTCGTATTCCCGTTCGGTCGGCAGCCGGTTGATCGTGTACGCCTGCCCCTTGTACGTCGCGTGGGCCGGCACGAGATCCGCCTTCTTCCGCGCAAGCGGCACGAACGACCACTGCGCGATCAGGCCGCCGTCGATCAGCGACTTGAAGTCCACGAACCGCTGCCCGTCGTACTCCTTCAGCCGCGCCGCGTTCGCCACGCGCATCACGCGCAGGTTCTTCTTCTTCGCGAACAGGTCCAGCACGCCCGGCGCGAATTCCGGCGCCGCGACCACCTCGGCGTAGTTCTGCACGATCAGCTCCGCCGTCTCCTTGTCCACTTCGCCGTTCAAGGCAATCGCCCCGCCGAACGCCGCCAGCCGGTCGGCCATGTTCGCCCTGTCGTACGCTTCGGCCAGCGTCGCCCCTTTCGCCACGCCGCACGGATTGTTGTGCTTCACAATCACCGCGCACGGCGTCTCCGTCAGGTAGCGCAGGATGTTCAGCGCGTTGTCCACATCCGTGATGTTCGTCTTGCCCGGATGCTTGCCCGATTGCAGCAACTCCATCTCCGACGCCAGATACCGGCCCGGCTGGATGCTCGTCACCTCGCCCAGCACCAGATTCCCGTTCACCAGCTTGTACAGCGCCGCCTCCTGGCCCGGGTTCTCCCCGTAGCGCAGGCCCTTCGCCACATTGTCGATCACCCAGGACACCTTCTCGTAGACCAGCGTCTGCTTCGCGCCGGACTCCTCGACGAAACGGATCTCCAGCTTCGCCGGAAAATGGTCGTCCATGATCGTCTTGTACGCGCTCTTGAAATCCTTCGCCATGCGTCCCTCCGGAATGGTTGATGGTCAATGGTTTGTCGTCAACGAGGTAGCTTATGTGGCCCTCCTTGACTTTCCACGCGCCGGGTTCGCCCTTTCCTCGCCCGGCCTGTCCAGAGTCCCTCTCATCGTAGACCGTAATCGTCGCGCGTAATCGTCAACCGATGCCCTCCGGATCGGTGTACGATTACGGACGAGGACTACGGTTGACGAATCTCTGGGAGACGACACTACCTTTCACTGGCGATCTTCGCGCTCGCCAGCGTGTTCTGCATCAGCATCGTGATCGTCATCGGCCCGACGCCGCCGGGAACCGGCGTGATGGCGCCCGCCTTCTCCTTCACCCCGTCGAAATCCACATCGCCCTTCAGGATGGCCACCATCTTGCCCGGCGTCTTCGTGCTCTCTTTCTCACCCACCCGGTTGACGCCGACGTCGATGACCACGGCGCCTTCCTTCACCATGTCCGCCGTCACGGCGTTGGGCTTGCCCGCGGCCACGATCAGGATGTCCGCCCGGCGCGTGTGGCTGGCCATGTCCTTGGTCCGGGTATGGCAAACCGTCACCGTCGCGTTGGCGCCGTCCTGCTTCTGCAGCAGCATGTTCGCAATCGGCTTGCCCACGATGTTGCTTCGGCCGACGACGACAACCTCGGCTCCCTCGATCGTCGCGCCGGAGCGGATCAGCAGCTGCTGGATTCCCGCCGGCGTACAGGGCAGGAATTTGGCCTTGCCGATCATGAGCCGGCCGATGTTCACCGGGTGAAACCCGTCGACGTCCTTGTCCGGGTCGATCGCGTACAGCACCTTGCTCTCGTTGATGTGCTTGGGCAGCGGCAGCTGCACCAGAATGCCGTGAATCTTGGGATCCTTGTTGTACCCGTCCACCAGCGCCAGCAGGTCCGCCTCGCGGATGTCCGCCGGTTGGCTGTCCTGCACCGAGTGGAACCCCAGCTCCTTGGAGGCCTTCTGCTTCGCCGTCACGTAGCTGACGGACGCGGGATTCTCGCCCACCAGAATCGTCACCAGCCCGGGCGTTACCCCCTTTTCCTTGATCAGCTTCGCCGTCTCCGCTTTCAGCTCTTCCCGGATCGCCTCGGCCACCTGCTTGCCGTCGATGATTTTCGCTGCCATATCGCCTCCGTCCTGCTGTCTGCAACTCGTCTGTCACCATGCGAAGCCGAAGCACGCAAGCGTGGAAGAATGCAAGAATGGAAGAATGGAAGAATGGAAGTGTGGAAGAATGGAAGTGTGGAAGAATGGAAGAATGCCATCATGCAGCATCTTCCACCCTTCCACCCTTCCACCCTTCCACCCTTCCACCCTTCCAACCTTCCACCCTTCCAACCTTCCACCCTTCCAACCTTCCACCCTTCCACCCTAGAATAGCCCTTGGACTTTCCCCGTCCGCACGTCCACGTCGATGCGGCGGAAGGCGGGATCCGAACACGTGCCGGGCATCAGTTTGATCGCGCCCGCCACCGGCACCAGGAAGCCTGCGCCCTTGTAGACGAGGATGTCGCTGATCGGCAGATCCCACCCCTTGGGCCGGCCCTTGATGTCCGGGTCGTGCGACAGGCTCAGGTGCGTCTTCACCATGCACGTGCCGAGCTTCGCCGCGTCCGGGTCCGCCTCGTACTGCTTCAGCTTCTTCGCCGCCGTGTCGCTGTACGTCACGCCGTCCGCGCCGTAGACTTCCCGGGCGATCGTCTCGATCCGCTTGCCCAGCGGCATGTCCAGCTCGTAGAGGAAGCGGAACTGGTTCTTCTCGTTGCAGGCGCTCACGACCGCCTCGGCCAGCTCGATCGCGCCGTCGCCGCCCTTGAGCCAGTGCTCGCTCAGCGCGCAGAGCGCGCCGTTGGCTTCCGCCACTTTCCGCACGAACGCGATCTCGGCCTTCGTGTCGGTGTAGAAGCTGTTGATGCACACCACCGGCCGCACGCCCGCCTTCTTGATCGTTTCGATGTGCGCCACCAGGTTCTCGCAGCCCTTCTCGAGCAGCGCCAGGTTCTCTTTCGTATAGACCGCGTCCAGCGGCAGGCCGGGTTTCACCGTCGGGCCGCCGCCGTGCATCTTCAGCGCGCGGATCGTCGCCACCAGCACCACCGCGTTCGGGACCAGCCCGGAGAAACGGCACTTCAGGTTCCAGAACTTTTCGAACCCGATGTCCGCCCCGAACCCGCTCTCCGTCACGTGGTAGTCGCCCAGCCGGGTGCCCAGCTCGTCGGCGATGATCGAGCTCTGCCCGATCGCGATGTTCGCGAACGGCCCCGCGTGCACGAAAACCGGCTGGCCCTCGACCGTCTGCAGCAGGTTCGGGTTGATCGCATCCGTCATCCACGCGGTCATCGCGCCGTCCACGTCCAGATCGGCGGCCGTGACCTCGTTGCCCTTCTTGTCGTAGGCCACCACGATCCGCGCCATGCGCGCCCGCATGTCCTTCAGGTCCTTCGCCACGGCGAGGATCGCCATGATCTCGCTCGAAACGGTGATCTGGAACCCGGATTCCATCTCGAACCCGTCCATCTTCCCGCCCTTGCCGATCGTGATGTTGCGCAGCGCCTGCGCGCAGAAGTCCATCGCCCATTTCATCTCCACGCGGCTCGGATCGATGTCCAGCCGCTTCAGCCCGCGCTTCGCCAGCGATTCGTCGCTGTAGTTCGCCTCGTGCTGCAGACGCGAGGTCACCGCGACCATCGCCAGGTTGTGCGCGTTGGTGATGGAGTCGATGTCGCCCGTCAGCCGGATCGAAAACGCCGTCAACGGAATTGTCTGGGCCAGGCCGCCGCCCGCCGCCGAGCCCTTGATGTTGAACGTGGGGCCGCCGCTCGGCTGCCGGATGGCACCCACCACGTTCTTCTTGATCTTGCCCAGCCCCTCGATCAGACCCATCGACGTCGTCGTCTTGCCCTCGCCGAGCGGGGTGGGGGTGATCGCCGTCACGTCAATGTACTTGCCCTGCGGCCTGCCGCGCAGGCGCGCCATCGCCTTGATGAAATCCACCTTGCCCAGCTGCTTGCCCATCGGGATCAGTTCGTCTTCTTCCAGCCCCATCTCCTTCGCCAGCGACACGAACGGTTTCATGTCCGCTTCCGCCGCCTCGGCAATCTGCCAATCCTTCATCTTCGTCGGATCCAGCTTCATCGCGCCACCCCTCCCATCCTCCGCACTCGTTCCAGCAGCATCCTGTTGGTCGGCACGTCCACGCCCGCCGCCTCCGCTTCCCTCACGATCGCGCCGGTGATCGCCTCGATCTCCGTGCGCGTCCCCCGCCGCACATCCTGCAGCATCGATGAGAGATTGCCCGCCGTCCGGCGGCAGACCGCGTCCGCCTCCTCCCTCTCGTCGTCGTACAAAAGACGAATCCCCAGAGCCCTTGCGACACCGGCCGCCTCCGCGGCCGCCGCGTGCATCTGCTGTCTTAACGCCGGGTCTTCGAGCAGCGCCCCGTTCGGCACGCCCGCAACGGCCGTTACCGGGTTGATCGCCGCGTTGACGACCAGCTTGCTCCAAAGCGCGCCGCGCAGATCCCGCACGACCTCCGTCGCCACGCCCGCCGCACTCAAGAGCGCCGCCACGCGCCCCGCACGGGCCGCGCCCGCGGGCTCAATCGCGCCCACCAGCGTACGCCCCGCCCCCGCATGCCGGACCCGCCCTTCGCCGAGCGCCGTCGCGCCGTGACCGGTGATGCCCGCCACAATCTGCGACGATGCGACAAAGCGGGCCATCTGTTTAGCATTCCCCATCCCGTTTTGCAAGGACACAAACGTCGGCCCCGCCCCCGCCAGCCCGCGGACCGATTCCGTCGCGCGCGCGGTGTCGTACGATTTCACGAAAAGGAACAAGACGCCCGGCGACGGCAGCGCGCCCGGGTCCGCCGTCGCCCGAACACGGACCGTACGCCGGCCGCCCACGCCCTCCAGCTCGAGCCCGCGCGAACCCAGCCGCGCCGCCCGCTCCGCGTCCCGGTCCAGCACCCACACCTCATGCCCGGCCTCGGCCAGCAGCCCGGCGAACAGGCAACCCATCGCCCCGGGGCCCACCACCACGATTGACGATTGACGATTGACGATTGAGGATTGCACCCGAGTACCCCAAAATGGTCGATGGTCGATCGCCGATGGTCGATCGCCGATGGTCGATGGCCGATCGCCGATGGTCGATCGCCAATCGTCAATCGTCAATATCCTAGATCCGCCCTTCGCGGCTGGCCATGATGAAGTTCATGCCGAATTCGTCCTCGCCCAGCAGCAGCGCCTTGGCCAGGGCGAACGACTCGGAGCCCGTGTCCAGTTCGCGAAGCCGCTGCGAATTGACCTGGAGCGGGTCCACGATGCCGCTGTCGGCGCCGGCCTCGACGGCCAGATAGGCGAACACCTGATTGATCAGCTTGCGGTTCGGCATGCCGAACGATACGTTGCTCAGCCCGCCGCCCACGTGCAGCGTCGCACCGTACGTCTCGCGCACCGCCGTCACCGCCTCCAGCAGCGCCTTGCCGTTGGCCGAGTCGGTCGCGATCGGGAATACCAGCGGGTCCACGTGGATGGAATCCGCCTCGAAACCCGCCTCCTTCAGCATCGGCATCAGCGCCGCCAGGTTGGCCAGCCGCCCCTCGGTCGTCGAAGGCAGCCCGCTCTCCCCCGCCGCCGAGGCGATCACCACCGCGCCGAACTCGGCCGCCAGCGGGATCGCCGCCGCGCGCTCGAGCGATACCGAATTCACCATCGGCTTGGCCCGGCCCCGGTCGCAGGCTTCCAGCCCCGCGCGCAGGATCGCCGTGTTCGACGAATCCACGCTCACCGGCAGCGTGCTCGCCCGCTGCACCACCGCCACGGCCCACGTCATCGCCGCCGCCTTCTCCGCGTCGTCGGTGCTGAACTCGTCCACGTTTACGTCCAGATACTGCGCCTCCGCCGCCTCCTGCGCCCGTGCCAGGCTCGCGATGTAGTCCGCCCCCGCCGCGCGCTCCGCCTCGGCGCCGTTCAGCCCCTGCCAGATCGCCACCGCGCAATGCCGCACTTTCCCGTTCTCCCAGTCCGCGCAGTCGATGAACGCGCGCGGGATCGGCAGGAAACGCCGCTCGCCCGCGGCGTCGTACGCGATCACGCCGGACCCGTCCTCGCGCGCGATCGCGTACTTGCCGCCGCGCTTGTGGACGCGCGTGCAGTGGATGTTCTCGCCGATCGGTATGATCGCTAGTCGCGTGTCCGGCATCTCAACCCGCCAGTTCTTTCGCTTTGTCCGCCGCCGACGCCGCGTCAGGCGCGTACCCGTCGGCCCCGATCTCCTCGCAAAACGCCTGCGTCACCGGCGCGCCGCCGATCATGATCTTCACCTTCCCGGCCAGATCCGACTTCTTCAGCGTCTCGACGACCTCTTTCATGTTCGTCATCGTCGTCGTCAGCAGCGCCGAGGCGCCGATCAGCGTCGCGCCCGTCTCGCGCGCCTGGTCCACGAACTTCTGCGCGTCCGCGTCGATCCCGACGTCGATCACCTGGAAGCCCGCACCCTCCAGCATCATGCCCACCAGGTTCTTCCCGATGTCGTGCAGGTCGCCCTTCACCGTGCCCAGCACCACCTTGCCCACCGGCTCCACGCCCGCACTCGCCAGCAGCGGCTTCAAGACTTCCATCCCCGCCTTCATCGCGCGAGCCGCAATCAACACCTCCGGTACGTAGACCTCGTTCTTCTTGAAACGCGCGCCCACCACGCTCATCCCCGCCAGCAGACCCTTGTTCAAAATGTCCGCCGGCGCCTGGCCCTCGTCCAGCGCCTTCTGCACCAACGCCTTCACGTCGTTCGCTTTGCCCTTGATCAGATTCTCCGACATCTCATCCAGCACGCTCATCTCGCTCTCCTTCACGTTCCGCCCGAACGCCGCCCGCCCCCCTGTGGGACGGCTGCGCCGCTCTCGGGCCCCTGCACGACACTTTGCCCGAAATGCCCGGGTATCCCCCGAACCCGCGTGACGAGACGCCAACCTCTTCGCGTAAACTCGCGCCCATCAGCGGTCGCACCGGCTCTTCGGACGCTTTCTACTTTAGTGCCCGGCCCCGCCCGGAAATAGGTGGTTTTGGCTTGCAATTATAACAATCTTGCTGTTTGATCTTGGAAAATTGATCTGAACTGCGACAATTTTGCCTCTGTGGCATGGTGAAATATGACGATTCTTTCCAAACGGGCCATGGACCGGCTCCGCGCCGCCTACTACAGCGAATACCGGCTGCGGCCACGGTGCCTGGACCTGGCCGGAACCGTCACGGAGCCGGACGAGCCGGCACTGAAATCCGCTCGCGTGCGGCAGGCCAGGGCTTACGCCCTTCAGGAAAGCATCCACTGGGGCGAGCCGCAGGTCTTCTTCCTCGCCCCCGGGGTCGCGAGCTGGGTGGCGGCCGCCGTGGAGGGCTACGCCGTGCGGGGAGGCGTCCTCGGCGGCGAGATCCTCGTCGAAACCGCGCGCCCCGAACTCGCCGAGAGCGCCGGCCACCTCGCCGCCTTCGGCATCACGCGCCAGGCCGCCCATGCCTACCTCGCGCGCCTCCCCGTCTGGCCCGAATTCCGCGTGCGCGAAGCCGCGCTGTCCCTGCAGTCCCTCTTCTACGTCATCAGCGGTTGGAAGCCGCTCCTGCTCGAACGCAACCGCGCCCGTGCTTACCAGCAGAAACAGATCGCCGAGGCCATTCGCCAGCGCAAGGAATCCGGCCAGGCCGAATCCTACCCGCTCGAACAGGAGCGCATCCTCCTGTCGCTCATCAAGGCCGGCGACCGCAACGCCGCGCGCCGCGTGCTCAACGATATGCTCGGCGCCATGTTCCTCCATGCCCCCAAGCTCGTCGTCCTGCGCGCGCGCGTCATCGAGCTGATGGGCTACCTCACCCGCGCCGCCATCGAGGACAGCCCCGTGCTCGAATCCTTCCTCGAACGCAGCCACCGCTGGGTCGAGCACCTCATCGAGGCGCCGGACTTCGAGTCGCTCTGCGAAGGGCTCACCCGCGCGCTCGACGAGTTCATGGAAGGCATCTACCTGCACGGCTACAACCTCTCCAACTCGAAAGTCGCCGCCGTGCTCGACGTGATCTCCCGCCAGTACGCCGGCCGCATCACCCTGCGTACCCTCGCCCGGCAAGTCGGCCTCAGCCCCTGCCGCGTCGCACACCTCGTCAAGGAGTCCACCGGCAAGAGCGTCCTGCAGATCGCCCAGCAGGTCCGCATCCAGAACGCCAAGCACCTGCTCGACCGCACATCCAAAAGCTGCACCGAAATCGCCTACGCCGTCGGCTACAACGACCAGAGCTACTTCATCAAACACTTCAAACGCCTCGTCGGCGTCACCCCCACCCGCTACCGCCGCCGCTACGTCTTCGGCCGGGACGCCGGCCCGGCGGCCTGAGCGGCCCGGCGGCAATCGACAAAAAATTCACAAAAAACCCATTGACTTCGGCCGGGGTAGATGATAGCAAGGAGCGTTTTTCGCCCGCCCGGCGCCAAGACGCTTGTCTGCATGGCATTTGGCCGCGATTTGACACCGCCTTGACACACGCCGGCGCGGACCCGGCTATAACTGTATATTAAGGAAAAGGAGTGGGGAACCATGTCAGAGACCAAGAAGGCAGCCATATCGGTGGATTCGCTGATGACCGAAACCCGCGCGTTCGCGCCCTCGGACACCGTGAAACAGAGGGCTCACATCCAGTCCTTCGAGCAATACACGGAATTGTACGACCGCTCCATTTCCGACCCCGACGCGTTCTGGCTGGAGCAGGCCAGAACCCTGCGCTGGACCAAAGAGCCGACCGTCGCCCGCAAGTTCACCTGGAACACCAAGGGGCGCGCCATTCAACATACGTGGTTCGAAGACGGCGAGCTGAACGTGTGCGACAACTGCCTCGACCGGCACCTCGGCACCCCGGTCGCCGACAAGGACGCCATCGTCTGGCAGGGCGAACCCGAGGACGACGTGGTCCGGCTCACCTATAAGGCGCTGCACGAACAGGTCTGCGCCTTCGCCAATGTCCTCAAGGCGCAGGGCCTGAAGAAGGGCGACCGGGTCTGCATCTACCTGCCGATGATCCCCGAACTGCCGATCGTCATGCTCGCCTGTGCCAGGCTCGGCGTCATTCACTCCATCGTTTTCGGCGGGTTCAGCGCCGATTCGCTGCGCGACCGCATCAACGATTCCGAGTGCAGGCTGCTCATCACCTCCAATACCTCGCTGCGCGCCGGTAAGCGCATCCCGCTGAAAAGCATCGCCGACGAGGCGCTCGCCAATACACCCTCGATCGAAAAAGTCGTGGTCGTCAAGCGCAACGACGACGCCTGCGCCATGCGGGACGGCCGGGACCTGTGGTACCATGAGCTCATGGCCGGCGCCTCCGCCGATTGCCCCGCCGAACCGATGAAGGCCGAGGACCCGCTCTTCATCCTCTATACCTCCGGCTCCACCGGCAAACCCAAGGGCGTCGTGCACACCAGCGCCGGCTACCTGCTGCACACCAGCCTGACGCACAAGTACATCTTCGACATCCACGAGGACGACGTCTACTGGTGCACCGCCGACATCGGCTGGGTCACCGGCCACAGCTATATCGTCTACGGGCCGCTCGCCAACGGCGCCACCAGCCTCATGTTCGAAGGCGTGCCCACCTATCCCGATGCCGGCCGCTTCTGGCAGATCGTCGAGAAGTACAAGGTCACCGTCTTCTATACCGCACCCACCGCCATCCGCGCCCTCATCCGGCTCGGCGAAGAATGGCCCAACAAGTACGACCTCAGCACCCTGCGCGTGCTCGGGTCCGTCGGCGAACCCATCAATCCCGAAGCCTGGATGTGGTACTACCGCGTCATCGGCAAGCAGAACTGCCCCATCGTCGATACCTGGTGGCAGACCGAGACCGGCGGTATCCTCATTACGCCGCTGCCCGGCGCCCATACCATCAAGCCCGGCAGCGCCTCTCGCCCCTTCTTCGGCGTCGAACCCGTCGTCCTGCGCGACGACGGAACCCCCTGCGCCCGCGACGAAGGCGGCAAACTCTGCATCCGTAAACCGTGGCCCGGCATGATGCGCACCATGTGGGGCGACCACGAACGGTTTATCGACACCTACTTCACCATGTACGACAACCTCTACTTCGCCGGCGACGGCTGCCGCATCGACAACGACGGCGATTACTGGCTCATGGGCCGGATCGACGACGTCGTTAACGTCTCCGGACACCGCATCGGAACCGCCGAGGTCGAAAGCGCGCTCGTCAGCCACGCCAAGGTCGCCGAGGCCGCCGTCGCCCCCATGCCACACGACGTCAAAGGCCAGGCTCTCTACGCCTTCGTCACCCTCGTCGACGGCGTCGAAGAAAGCGACGAACTCCGCCAGGAACTCGTCCGGCACGTGCGCAAGGAAATCGGGCCGATCGCCGCGCCCGACCGTATCCAGTTCGCCAAGGCACTCCCCAAGACCCGGTCGGGCAAAATCATGCGCCGTATCCTGCGCAAAATCGCCGAGAACGCCGTCGACCAGATTGGCGATACCACCACCCTGGCCGACCCCTCGGTCATCGACGAACTCGTCAAGGGCCGGCAGGCGTGACGGGCGCCGCGCACCCGTCACGCGCTCGCCGCGCGAGCGTCAGTGGCGCTGCGCGCGTCATGGGTGCGCGGCGCGCACGTCATTCGCGCGCAAACCGATGACCGGCCGTACAGCGCCCGATTGCTGCCCTCGCGGCCGCGCGGCGGGAGAGCACAATCTGTGGCCGGACCGCCACGCTACAGGTGGGGTTTGCACAATATTGTGTTGACAAAGACGACTGTTCGTCATACAAAACGGCTAGTTTTTGCGTTCGGAACGTCAAACCTAAGGAGTCGGTCCGATGAACAAGCGGTTCAAGGTGATCTGCGTACTCATCGCTTCCATGCTGGCAGCCGCCCTGACTGCCGACGAACTCCTGGCCCAGAGTCGCAGCGAGAACCTGCGCATCCGCAGGATCCAGCAGGAACTCGTCAAGGCGCCGGTCTACAGCTCGAACTACACCGGCGGCTCCTCCAGCCCGAAGTGGTTCCAGGTCACCGTCGAGTACGAGACCGCCCCCGAGTGGATCGATCAGCTCGAGTTCCGCTACTGGGTCCTTGTGCGCGGCGCCGCGGCCAACAACCCGTTCACCATGTTTACCGCCGACGTCACCTACCTCGACATCGCCAGGGGCAAGCACGTCAGCACCATGTTCATGAAGCCCAATACCCTCGCCCGCTACGGCGAGGTCGAGGGCGTCGCCGTTGAGATTTCGTACCAGGGCAATCTTGTGGCCCAGGAGGCCGAGCCCAAGCCCAAGCGCGGGGCGCGGTGGTGGCGGGAAAGCCCCGTCGCCCCCAAGACCAGCTACCTGCTCAACCGGGGCGAGACGCCGTTTGCGTTCATCGACGTTAACAGCTACGAGACAATCGCCCCCAAGGCGCGTTTCTAGAGGCAGATCGTTATTCGCTATTCGTTAATCGTTAATGGTTAGTCGTGAAGGAATAACGAATAACAAATAACGAATAACGAATAACGATCAAAAGCACATGTTCAAGTCTAACCGCATAGTCGCGCTCGATATCGGGGACAGCGAACTCAAGATAGCCGAGTTCTCCGCGCTCAAGTCCGGCGGCATTGAACTCGCCCGCTACGGGGTCAGTTCGCTCGGCATCGAACCCAATGCCGACGTCCAGCGCGCCCCGTTTGTCGTCTCCACCATCCGCGGGCTGCTCCGCGAAACCGGTATTCTGCCCGGCCCCGCCCTCGTCTCGATCTCGGGCCAGATGGTCTTCCCCCGCTTCGTCAAGCTGCCGCCCGTCTCCCGCGACAAAGTGCAGCAGATCATCACCTACGAAGCCCAGCAGAACGTCCCGTTCCCCATCCAGGACGTCGTCTGGGACCATCAGCTCATCGGCGGGGAAGGCGGCGACCTCTACGCCATGCTCATGGCCATCAAGAAGGAAGTCGTCCAGAACCTCGTCGACACCGTCGAGGCCGCCGGGCTCAGGCCGCAGCTGATCGACGTCGCCCCGATCGCCCTCTACAACTGCGCCCGCTACAACTACGGCGAGCTCGAAGGCTGCACCATGATCCTCGACATGGGCTCCCGTACCACCAGCCTCGTGTTCGTCGACGGGGCCCGCTGCTTCACCCGCAGCATCCCCGTCGCCGGCAACGTCATCACCCATGAACTCATGAAGGAGTTCGGGCTCCCCTTCAAAGAGGCCGAGGAACTCAAGCTCGCCCACGCCTTCGTCGCCTACGGCGGCGCCCACGAGGAGATGGGCAACCAGGTCGCCGACCGCGTCTCTCGCATCATCCGCGGCGTCATGACCCGCCTGCACGCCGAGGTCACCCGCTCCATCAACCTCTACCGCAGCCAGCAGGGCGGCAATCCGCCCGAGCGCATCCTGCTCTCCGGCGGCACCGCCGTCATCCCGCGCACCGACGCCTTCTTCAAAGAGAAGATGAAGCTCGAAGTCGACTACATGAACCCTTTCCGCAACGTCGCCGTCAGCCACGAGATCGGCGCGGCCGAAATCGGCAAAACCGCACACGTCATGGGCGAAGTCGTCGGCCTCGCCCTGCGCGGCGTGCTGACCTGTCCCGTCGAAATCGACCTCACCCCGCCCGACGTCGTCGCGCGCGAAACCTTCCGCCGGCGCCTGCCTTTCCTCTGGCTCGCCGCCGTCGGCCTCATTCTCATCCTCGTCTGCTGGTGGGCCTGGTTCTACCGCATGCGCGATAAGGCCCAGGAACTCAGCAGGCGCTCCACGTCGCACGCCGAGGCCATCGATCACGTCGCCGCGCGCCTCAGCGCCGTCAAGGGCGAGGAGGAGCAGATCCGCCGCAATGCCGAGACGCTGATCCGCCTCGTCCAGCGCCGAACCGCGTGGCATGAACTGCTCCGCGATATCCGAAGCCGAATGCCCGACGGCATGTGGCTGACCTCGATCCAGCCCCAGACCACCGTCGAGACGGCCGCCCAGCCCGGGAGCGAGGAGAGCGGGACGCCGAAGAAGCAACAGATCAAGATCGAGGACTTCACCGCCCCTGTCACCCACATCGAGATCCAGGGCATGGGGTTCAACGACAAGGTGACCCCGTCCACCATCGAACAGTTCGCCGAGAAACTCAAGAGTTCGCCTTTCTTCTCGGATGAAACCGCAATCACCGCGCAGCCTATCCCCAAACGGGAGGCCTATGCGCGCCTGTTCACCATCCTCCTCGCCCTGAAGGAACCCCTGCAACGATGAAATCGCATAAGCCCATGCTGATTGCCGGCGGAGCCGTCGTGCTCGTGCTGCTCCTCGTCGTCGGCATCTTCCTCGCCAGAGAAGTGCGGCGGTTCCGCGACGCGAAACAGGACCTCGCCGGCGCCCAGCGCCGGCTCGACCAGTACTACAACAGCAACCCGTTCCCCTCCGAAACGAACGTCGAGCAGCTCTCCAAGAACCGCGAAAGCGCACAGCGCTTCTTCTCCGCCCTGCTCGATCGCATGAGCGAGGCCCAGATCGAGCCGCGCGAGAAAATGCGGCAGACCGAGTTCCAGAAACTGTTCGAAAAAACCCGGAAAACCCTCGTCGAAGGCGCCGCCGGGCACGAGGTCGCGCTCAAGGACGAGTTCGCGTTCGGGTTCGACCGCTATGTCCGCGACCTGCCGCACAGGGCCGAGGACGTGCCGCGCCTCGCCCAGCAACTCGAGGTCGTCGAGCAGCTCTGCGGCGTGCTCTACGCCGCCCGCGTCCGCGAATTGCTCAGCGTCGGGCGCGAGGTGTTCGAAACGCTCCCCGATACCGCCTCCGAGCGCGGGCGCGGCGGCGCCCCCAGCGAAGACACCGAGGCGGACGAAGCCGCCAGGCGCCGGGCCGGCATCATGGAGCCGGACGCGCTCTATGCCCGATGGCACTTCACCCTCAGGTTCAGAGCCACCGAGGGCTCGTTCCTCGACGCGCTCAACCGCCTCGCCCAAAGCCGTATGTTCGTCGTCGTCACCGGGCTCGCCGTCACCAACGAAAAAGCCGAACTCGAGCCGGTCATCCGCAGCGAGGCCGCCTCGCGGGGCGGGTTGACCGGCGGCGCCGACTCCGGCCGCCGCGGCAGCCGCCGCCGGCGCGCCGGCCCGCGTGTCGATTTCCGGGATGTCCCGCACCTGCATCGCGTCGCGTTCGGCAACGAACTCGTCGACGTCACGCTGGGTGTCGATGTCTACCGCTTCGCCAAGAAACGTCGCAACGAAACGGCCGCCGCGCGGCGCGCAGAATCATGAGGGAGTGGCGAGGATGAAAGCGTCGGACGGAAGATCCATGGCTGGACTCAAGGCCGCCTACGATAAGGCCGTCGCCTTCGTCGTCGCGCTCGGCCTGCTCGCGTCCGCCGCCTACCTCGCGGTCAGCGTCGGCAATATCAACAGAGACCTCAAACGCGAGGACGAACGCCTCACCAGACTCGTGCCCAAATACAAACTCGCGCCCGCCCTCAAGACCGGCCCCATGGAAGAGGCGCTCGATCGGCTCGACGACCCGCTCCAGATCGAACCCGGCGATGCCCGGCTCGTCGTCGCCGAACGCCGCGTCCATTGCGTCAACCACGAATGCCTCAAGCCCGTCTTCTTCTACGCCGCTACCTGCCCCTTCTGCAACGCGGCTCAGCCCAAAGCCCCGCCCCAGGACGACGAGGACGGCGACGGCATGCCCGACGCCTGGGAACGCCAGCACGGGCTCAACCCCACCATGCGCGAGGACGGCGAGATGGACGCCGACGCCGACGGCTACTCCAATCGCGACGAGTTCGACGGCGACTCCGACCCCAATAACCCCGACAGCAAGCCCGAAGCCTGGTCCAAGTTGCGCGTGCGCCGAATCGTGCCCAAGGCGTTCCCCCTCGTCTGGATGGGCTCGATCGGCGAGCAGTTCCAGCTCAATAACTGGCAGACCGGCCAGAGCCATGCCGCCAAAGTCGGCGAAACCATCGACGGCTGGAAAATCGTCAGGGTCGAAACGCGGTTCGAAGAACAGAAATTGCCCGGAATCGATACCCCCATCAAGGTCGACGTCTCCGTCCTGATCCTCAAAAAAGGCGACCAAACCGCCGAATTGGTCAAGGAAAAGCGGCTCGAAGCCTTCTCCTATTCCGCCGTCATCGTCTTCCTCCTCGACCGCTCCACCCGCGACGTGCAGCCCGGTACCCGGTTCGAAGTCGAGGGAGCGGCCTACAAAGTTGTTGACATCCGGGACGACCTGGTGAAAATAGAGGACATTAAACGCGGAAAGACCAAGGCCCTCGAAAAAGAAACCGCTGCCGAACAGAAGGGCCTCGAAGAGAAGCGGCCGGGCGAGGATCAAGCCGATCCCGAAGTGCTCGAACTCATCCGCCTCCTTCAGGGCGTGGATGAAGAGCCGCTCAAGGAAGAATAGCTGCGCGCGGGCTCGCCGGCTGGCGCCTGCGGTTTTTTTGTTTTGTGACGGTTGCCGTTTGGTGGTGAAGCTGCGATACGCTGCAAGGTTGTGACGTGAAACGAAAGGAGACAGGGATGATGAAGGTTGTCACTACCGTCCTGATGGGAATGCTTTGCCTGGCCCTCGCTCAGGTCGCTGTGGCCGGTGAAGAAAAACCAGCCGTGGTGGACACCTATCTCGTCGATCAATTGGCCCAGCTCGAGGGCGCGGCCCCCGCCGCGGGCGATGCCGTGCTCGACGCCGTCGCCACCGACGCCGCCGCCGAGGAGGCCGCCCCCGACGCGCTGCCCGAACAGAAAATCAACTCCGCCGTCGACCTCGCTTCCATGGAGGAAGTCAAGCGCCAGGCCGACGAAGTGGAAGCCAGACTCGCACTCGAAAAGGCCGACGCCGCCCGCGCCAAGGAGGACTACTCCAACGCGCTGCCCAACTTCAAAAAGGCGTTGCTCAAATTCCCGATCCGCCCGCTGACCGCCGCGGAACGCGAACGCGCACGGCAGGGCATCGTCGAGTGCGAATACGAGCTCGGCCGCAAGCGGCTCGCCGAGAACGACTGGGACGGCGCCATCAAGTCCGCTGAGGAGGCGCTCAAACTCGACCAGTATCACCAGCCCTCCAAAGCCCTCATCGAACAGGCCGAAAAGGGCCGCGCAGACGAGGCGGAGCGCGAGAGGATCGACGCCCGCATCGTCAAGAAACGCGAGCCCGTCGTCACTGCCAAGAAGACCGTCGCCGACCTGCTCGACGAGGGCAGGCAGTACCTCGACCTCGGCCGGCTCGACGACGCCAAGGAGCGGTTCGAGAGCGTGCTCGCGCTCGACCCCTACAACCGGCGCGCCATGGGCCTGCTCAAACAGATCAACGAACGCAAGTACCGCGCCCATACGCGCGGCTACGAAACCACCGCCGAGGGTATGCTCCAGGAAGTGCGCCAGAAATGGAGCCCGCCTGTCACCCAGGAAATCATTCGGCCCGAAACCCGCAAGGAGGATGTCGAACGCCAAAGCATCCTCGCCAGCAAACGGCGCCTGCGCGAGAAGATGGAACGGATCGTTGTCCCCTCCCTCGAGTTCCGCCAGGCCAATATCCACGACGTGGTCCAGTTCCTCCAGAAGGCCAGCGTCATGTATGACCAGGAGCCCGATCCCGACCAGAAGGGCGTCAACATCATCCTCAACCTCAACCTGCCCGGCTCCGGCGGCGGAGCCGCCGGCCCTGCCGCCGCCGCCCCCGAAGGGTGGGGCGTGCCCGCCGCCGAAGAACCCGCCGGCCTGCCCGCGCTCGGCGCCGCTACCGGCGCCGCGGTCGACGTGCCGCACGTGACGCTCATCCTCAAACGCATCAACCTGCTCGATGCCATCAAGTACATCACCGAGCTCACCAACCTCAAGTACCGCATCGAAGAGAACGTCGTCATGATCGTGCCCGCCGGCGTCGTCACCGGCCGCACCGTCACCCGTATGTACCCCGTCCAGCCCACCTTCGGTGACCTGCTCCGGACCACGATGGAGAGCGAAGGCGCCGGCGGCGCCGCCGCCGACCCGTTCGGCGGGCTCGGCGTTGTCCGCATGGGCCGCGAAATCGAGGAGCACAAGCTCGGCGAGGCGACCGAATTCTTCAAGAAGATGGGCGTCCCGTTCCCGATCGGAACATCCTGCTCCTACAACGCGGGCATCAGCAAGCTCATCGTCGTCAATACCCCGGAGAACCTCGAGATCTTCGAAGAGGTGCTCGGCCAGCTCGATATCCAGCCGAAACAGGTCGAGATCGAAGCCCGCTTCGTCGAAATCGGGCAGGAAGACCTCGAAGAACTCGGGCTCGAATGGCTGCTCACCGATAGCTGGGAAATCGCCCAGAAGGCCGGGATGACCGGCGCCCCGCTCGGAAGCCGGCAGCGCGTCGTCATGGAACAGAATAACCTGGCCGGCGGCTTCACCCGCGTCAACCGCGCGTGGGAGCGCGACGCCGCCGGCGCCCTGCTCGCCCAGGCCAGCGGCACCGTCGGCAGCATCCTGTCCATCGCCAGCGTGCTCACCAATCCCGAGCTCAAGCTCATCGTCCACGCCATGGACCAGAGCGGAAAGGCTAACCTCCTCTCCGCGCCCAAGGTCACCACGCGCAGCGGCCAGAACGCCACCATCAAGGTCGTCACCGAGTATATTTACCCGACCGAGTACGAAACCGATAACGTCGGCGGAAGTTTCGGCGGGTTCGACTTCGGGGACACCATCGGGATGGACCCCGACGAGGTCCAGCAGCTCACCCGGCTGCTGCCGGAACCGATCGTCGCCGTGCCCGCCGCCTTCGAAACGCGCGAGACCGGCGTCATCCTTAACGTCACGCCCACCGTCGGAACCGACGGCTATACCATCGACCTCATCATGCAGCCGGAGGTGGCTGAACTCGTCGACTGGATCTCCTACGGGACCATCGCCAAGGTCGATATGAAGCAGCCCGTCTTCTCCAGCCGCAACGTCACCACCCAGATCGTCATCTGGGACGGACAGACGGTCGTTATGGGCGGATTGATCCGCGAGAATATGAAGACGATCGAGGATAAGATCCCGATCCTCGGGCATATCCCCCTGATCGGCCGCCTCTTCCGCAACGAGGGCGAGAACAGCCAGAAGCAGAACCTGCTCATCTTCGTCACCGCTCGGCTGGTCGACCCCGCCGGGAAGCCGATCCACAGGGCCAAGGTGAAGGTCAAGGAGGCCGCTCCCGCGACTGCCGCCGCGGCGGCGAAGTAACCGAAACGGAAACCGACAAGAGACGGGACGCTCCCCGAGCGTCCCGTCTTTTCTTTCGACGGCCAGGCCAATACCTGTTCTCTGATCTCTGTCGTAATCGCCGCTTGCGACCATCAACCATTAACCATTAACCATTGACCATTGACCATTGACCATTGACCATTGACCATGCACCCCGAACCCTCAACCCTCAACCCTTCCCATTCTCGGCTCCTGCTCGTCGACGCCATGGGCATGCTCTACCGCGCCTTCTACGCCATCCGAGAGCTCAGCACCCGCGCCGGCCGCCCCACGAACGCCCTCTACGGCTTCATCCGGATGCTGCGCCAACTCGTCCAGACCCGGCGGCCGACCCACGCCCTCGTCGTGTTTGACGGCGGCCTGTCCGAAGAGCGGCTCGAACTGCTCGAAACCTACAAAGCCCAGCGCCCGCCCATGCCCGACGACCTGAAGAGCCAGATCGCGCTCGCCGAACGGTTCCTCGACTGCTCCCGCATCGTGCGCGTGCGTGTCGAGGGCCAGGAAGCCGACGACGTGCTCGCCACCGTCGCACGCAGCGAGCCCGCAAGGGCCGGCGAAGTCCTCATCGCCACCAGCGACAAGGACCTGTTCCAGCTCGTCGACGACACAACCCGCATCATTCCGCCCGCCAAGGCCGGCGAGTGCCTCGGACCCGACGAGATACGCGCCAAGACCGGCGTCGGGCCCGACCGCATCGTCGAGTGGCTCGCGCTCGCCGGCGACAACTCCGATAATATCCCCGGCGTGCCCGGCGTCGGCGCCAAGACCGCCGCCAAACTGCTCGGCGCCTACGGCTCGCTCGACCAGATCTGGGCCCGAATCGACGAGGTGCCGTCCCCGAAACTCAGGACCGCCCTGCTCGAAAACCGGGATGCCGTCACGCGCAACCTCGAGATGGTCCGCCTCCGAACCGACCTCCTTTGCCCCGTCGCCTGGGATGAACTCGCACTCCAACAGCCCGACGCCGGCCGGCTCCTCGCCTTCTTCGAAGAAATGGAGTTCGAATCGCTCGCCAAAGACCTCCGCGAACCCGGGCTCGGAATCTGATGCGACCCCGTCCGTCGAAGGGTGAACCACGAATGAACACGAATGAACACGAATGGCGGAGGCTTCTGCGACGTGGCGCTCCCATGTGGAAGATCGGCCTCCGCACGATTCGTGGGCATTCGTGCCCATTCGTGGTTCCACCGCGTGCCCTCTCCCCCCGCGGCCTTCCCGCCCCGCCCGCGAAAAATAGGCGTTTTTTTGTTTGACACCGCCCGCAATCCCGCGTATGATCACCGCCAACAAAAGACTGGAAGTCTTTGTCACCAGAAAGAAGCCCGGCAGCCGGGTTTCTTTTTCCTCTGTTTCCCGGAGAGATTTCAGCTTCTACTCGTTGCAACGGGGTTTCCCCAGCGCGTTTTGTTTACCCGTGTACCTGCCGGCCAGGAGCGCCGCACAGGTGCCGTATCCCACGGCCGGGCTGAGCCGGGCCGGGGCATAAGCGGGCGCGGACGTGGGGTCTGCGTGACGCGCGCGGGACGGCAGCCCCGTCGTGGGCTTTGCGGCCAGGGGCGCCAAGGGAGTGTGAGTTCGTCCCCATGTTGAGAATCGCGGTCACTGGCGGTATTGCCTGCGGGAAGAGCCTCGCCGGCACCTGCCTCGAAAAGATGGGCGTTGCCGTCCGGGATGCCGATGACCTGGCTCATGAACTCATGGAGCCCGGCGCGCCCGCTTACGGACCGGTCGTGGCGGAATTCGGCAAAGGCATTTTGAATGGGGATGGACGAATCGACCGCCGCCGGCTCGGCCGGCTGGTCTTCGGTAACCCGGCAAGACGTGAGGCCCTCAACCGAATCGTCCACCCAAAGGTGCGGGAACAATGGGAACGCTGGCTCGATGAGCAGCCCGGCTCGTGCGCCGCCGCCGCCGTTATCATCCCGCTCCTGTTCGAAACCGGCGCCGAACGGGACTGGGATGCCGTCATCTGCGTCACGGCTGACGCCGCCGCGCAGGAACAACGCCTGCGCAACAGAGGGCTGTCGCCGGAGGAAATCCGGGGCCGGTTGAACGCTCAGATGCCCCTCGGCCGGAAAGCCGAGAAGGCCGACTACGTCCTGACAAACAACGGGACGCCCGAATGGCTCGAAGAACAAGTGAGAAACGTGCTGAAACATATCCTGGAGAAATAGATGATGGACGACAAGAATGGTCTGAAATCGCGACGCCCGCGCAATTCGCGCGACCGGAAAAACCACCTCAACTCCTCGCCCAGCGCGACAAAAACCGGGATCCACCCTCCCGTCCGCACGGGGCGAAGCCTGCCCGAGCCGCCGCCGAAAGAGCCGCCCGGGCCCGTCGATCCCGCCCTGATCTCCGTCGATAAGGGCGGCGCCCTGCATCTGTCCGAAATGCAGCAGAAATCCGTGCCCGAACTCCATGCCATGGCCGATGGGTTCGGCCTGCACGACCTCGGCGCCCTGCGCAAACATGAACTCATCTTCGAGATCCTCAAGGCCAACGCCCAGTTCGGCGGAACCATCTTCGGCGAGGGAGTCCTCGAAATCCTGCCCGACGGGTTCGGGTTCCTCCGCTCCCCCTACTACAACTACCTCCCGTGCCCCGAAGATATCTACATCTCCCCCTCCCAGATCCGACGCTTCGCCTTGCAGACCGGCGACCGCGTCCAGGGCGAAATCCGGTCTCCAAAAGAGCGCGAACGATTCTTCGCCTTGCTCAAGGTCGATAAGGTCAACGACGACGAGCCCGATAAGTGCAGAGCCAAAATTCCGTTCGAGAACCTCACCCCGCTCTTCGCCGACCAGCGCTTTATCCTCGAACGCGAGCCCGATGAGGTCTCCATGCGCGTCATGGACCTGCTCACGCCGATCGGAACCGGCCAGCGCGGCCTCATCGTCGCCCCGCCCCGAACCGGCAAGACCGTGCTCCTGCAGAAGATCGCAAACAGCATCTCGCGGAATCATCCCGACGTCTACCTGCTCATCCTCCTCATCGATGAGCGGCCGGAAGAAGTCACCGACATGATCCGCAGCACCCAGGCGCACGTGGTCAGCTCCACCTTCGACGAACCCGCCGAACGCCACGTGCAGGTCGCCGAAATGGTCATCGAAATGTCCAAACGCATGGTCGAATGCGGACGGCATGTCGTCATCCTGCTCGATAGCATTACCCGCCTCGCCAGGGGCTATAATACCCTCCAGCCGCACAGCGGGAAGATCCTCTCCGGCGGGGTGGACGCCAATGCCCTCCAGAAACCCAAACGCTTCTTCGGCGCCGCACGCAATATCGAAGGCGGCGGCAGCCTCACCATTATCGCGACCGCGCTCGTCGATACCGGCAGCCGCATGGATGAGGTCATCTTCGAAGAGTTCAAGGGCACCGGCAATATGGAGCTGTGCCTCGACCGCCATTTGGTGGACAAACGCATATTTCCTGCTATAAATATGGAGAAGTCCGGAACCCGGAAGGAGGAACTGCTGCTGCATCCTGACGAACTCGGCAAAATCTGGATACTCCGGCGCGCGCTCAACGGCGTGCCCGCCGTGGAGGCGATGGAAACCATCGTCACCCAACTCAAGAAAACCAAGAGCAATGCCGAGTTCCTCATGTCGATGAAGGACTAGAAGCTCTCCTTCGCCCGTCAAACGGCGCCAGGGGGAAAAGGCCAGGGGAGCCCGCCCGCGCCCCGCGCGGGGCGGGACAGGGGTGGGAGTGTATGAAAGTCGTCACCAAGAACGTCGGACCATGCCGCAAAGCCCTGCAGATCGAAGTGCCGGTCGATAGCGCAACCGTCAAGTACAACGAGGCCGTCGACGCGTTCGCCAAAGTCGCCAAAGTGCCCGGCTTCAGGCCCGGCAAGGCGCCCAGAAACCTCGTCGAACGCCGGTACGCCAGGCAGATCGTCGAAGAAGTCAAGGACCGGCTCATCCCCGAGTCCTACCACAAGGCGCTCGCCGACGAGGAACTCGTCCCCGTCGCCGTCGTCGACCTCCAGGCCCCCGCCTACGTACACGGCCAGCCGTTCAGCTTCACCGCAACCGTCGATATCCGGCCCAAATTCAAGTTGCCCAGATACAAGGGCCTCTCCCTCAAGGGCACCAAGGTCGAAGTCAGCGATAAGGACGTCGATGAGGCGATCGAGGCGCTCCGGGAACGCGCCGCGACCTTCCAGGATATCAGCGACAGCCCCGCGCAAACCGGCGATTTCGTCCAGATCGATTTCGCCGCTTCCCTCGACGGCCAACCCCTCGCCCAACGCGTGCCCGAACAAAAAGGACTCTGCGACGGAAACGACTTCTGGATGGTGGCCGACGAACGCCAGTTCACCATGCTGCCGCCCGCCTTCGTCAACGGCGTCGTCGGGCTGAACCCCGGCGAACAGAAAGAACTCGACTGCACCTTCCCGAAAGACTTCCACGTCAAGGAACTCGCCGGCCTCGCCGCACGCTATTCCGTCCGCCTCAAGGCCCTGCGCCGTAAAAATCTGCCACCCGTCGACCAGGACTTCTTCAAGCATTTCGAGGTGCAGTCCTTGCCGGAACTCCGGGATACCCTGCGCCAGAGGCTGCTCGAAGAGGCCGAACGCACCGAACGGCGCCGCCTCCGCAACGAGGTCACCAACCGACTCCTGACCAAAACCAAGATGGACCTGCCCGAGTCCGTCGTCCTGCGCGAAACCCATCAGACCGTCCAGACCATCGTGCGCCAGAGCGCCGCGCAGGGCGCCACCAAGGAGCAGATCGAAGAACGCAAAGAGGATATCCTCAATACCGCCAGGCAGTCCTCGGTCGCCAAGGTCCGGCTCGATTACATCCTCGCCCGCATCGCCGAGGAGGAGAATATCACCGTCGAGGAAAACGAAATCGACCAGCGCGTCCGCGGATTGGCCGCCGCCTACCGCGTGCCGCTCGACCGGCTCAAGTCCGAGCTGGCCGGCGGCGACGGGCTCGATAAGATTCGCCACGATCTCATGTCGGAGAAAACCCTGGATTTCGTCGTCGAAAGCGCCAAAATCAGCCGCTAACGAGGAGTGAGGATGAGCGAGGAAATGGACCAGATTCTCGTGCCGTTTGTCATCGAGCAGACCGGACGCGGAGAACGCTCCTACGATATCTATTCCCGGCTCCTGAAAGAACGGATCGTCTTCATCGGAACCGCGATCAGCGACGAAGTCAGCAACGTCGTCATCGCTCAGCTCCTGCACCTGCAGGGCGAGGACGCCGAAAAAGACGTCATGATGTATATCAACTCGCCCGGCGGCTCCGTCACCGCCGGCCTCGCTATCTACGATACCATCCAGTACCTCAAGTGCGACGTCCAGACCTATTGCGTCGGCCAGGCCTCCAGCATGGGCGCCGTCCTCCTCGCCGCCGGGGCCAAGAAAAAACGCTACGCCCTGCCCAACGCCCGTATCCTGATCCATCAGCCCTGGGGCGGCGTCCAGGGCCAGGCCGCCGATATCAGCATCCAGGCCCGCGAAATCCTGCGCCTGCGCGACGCCATCAATACCATCCTCTCTGCCCATACCGGCAAGTCGCTCGAAACCATCGCCAAGGATACCGACCGCGATTTCTTCATGACCGCCGACGAGGCCAAGGACTACGGGCTCGTCGATGAGGTGCTCTCGGCCAAGAAACCCGCAGCCAAAGGCAAGTGACATGTCGAACCAGAAGAAGTCGACACAACGCTGCTCGTTCTGCGGCAAGCCCCAAAGCGAAGTCAGACGCCTTATCGCCGGGCCCGGCGTCAATATCTGCGATAAGTGTATCGGCCTTTGCTCCTCCCTCATCGAAAGGGAAGGCCCGCCTAAACCCAAGAAGGCTTTCCGCCTCCGCGTGCCCAAACCCCAGGAAATCAAGGGGTTCCTCGACGATTACGTGATCGGACAGGAACATACCAAGAAAGTGCTCGCCGTCGCCGTGCATAACCACTACCAGCGCATTCAGCAGGAAGAGCACTTCAAGGACGACGACCCCTTCACCAATGTCGAGATCGAAAAGAGCAATATCATGCTCATCGGGCCGACCGGCAGCGGGAAAACCCTCATGGCCCGTACGCTCGCCCGTATGCTCGACGTCCCCTTCAGTATCTCCGATGCCACCACCCTCACCGAAGCCGGCTACGTCGGCGAAGACGTCGAAAATATCCTCCTGCGCCTGCTCCAGGCCGCCGATTACGACGTCGCGCGCGCCGAGATCGGGATCGTCTATATCGACGAAATCGACAAGATCGGCCGCAAAACCGAAAATGTCTCCATCACACGCGACGTCTCCGGCGAGGGCGTCCAGCAGGCCCTCCTCAAAATCATCGAGGGAACCGTCGCCAACGTGCCGCCACAGGGCGGACGAAAACACCCCCAGCAGGAATATATCCAGATCAATACCGAGCACATCCTCTTCATCGCCGGCGGCGCCTTCGTCGGCCTCGAGGATATCGCCAACCGCCGAATCGGAAAACAGCCCATCGGGTTCAAGGGCAAGCTCAACGACAAGAACGACAAGAAGCCGCGCAAGAAAACCGGGATCTCCGTCGAGCCCGAGGACCTCGTCAAGTACGGACTTATCCCCGAATTCATCGGCCGCATCCCCGTCCTCACCACCCTCACCGAACTCGATCAGAACGACCTCGTCCGCATCCTCGTCGAACCCAAGAACTGCATGGTGCGCCAGTATCAGAAACTGCTCGCCATGGAGGGCGTCAACCTCTCGTTCACCCAGACCGCGCTCCAGGAGCTCGCCCGGATCTCCGTCAAGAAGAAAACCGGCGCCCGCGGCCTCCGCGCCATGCTCGAACACCTCATGCTCGATGTCATGTACGAACTGCCCTCGCACCCGGAAGTCAAAGAGTTCCGCGTCACCAAGGCCATGGTCCTTCAGCAGTGCGCCAGCCTCGACCTCGGCCCCTCGTCCCTCAAAATCGCCTGAACCGCCCGCTCAATCACTCTCGTAATCAACTCTCGTAATCACTCTCGTAATCACTCTCGTAATCACTCTCGTAATCCACGCTCGGACCCCACGCAAGGCGGGGGCTCGAGCGGAGGTTCGAGCGGGCGTGTTGGTGAGAATGATTGCGACGAGAAATGGCGACGCAGGATGCTCCCCTCCGCGTCCGCCTTCGCCGGGCCTGCGGCGGACACGCTCCGGTATCCGGCATCCGGGATCCGGCCCCGGCATCCGACACCCGCCTACGGCTCGGCCTGGCGCTTGGGCTTGTTGTCCGCGTCCAGCACCAGAATGCGGGGCTGGTGCCCGGCCGCTTCCTGCTCCGAAACCGCGCAGAAGGTGAAGATGATCAGGCGGTCGCCCACCGAGCCCTTGTGGGCCGTCGCGCCGTTCAGGCCGATCACGCGCGAACCCGGCGTGCCTTCGATCGCGTAGGTCTCGAACCGTTCCCCATTCTCCATATTCGCCACCAGGATCTTCTCGTACGGACGGATGCCGGCCGACTCCATCAGATGGCTGTCGATCGTCAGGCTCCCCTCGTACTCCAGCGCCACTTCCGTCACCCGCGCCTGGTGAATCTTCGCTTTCAGTAGCGTCACGTACATGCCCGTCCTCCGCCCGCCGCCGCGCCTCGGTCCGCTCCGCCCCCTCAAACCCCGGCCACCATAGGCTAACCCGCGCTCCCAAGTCAAGACCTGTTGGACCCCCTGCAGCGCCATCTGAAACTTGCTCGAGAACTTGCTCGCGAACTTGCTCGACTCTTCGGTCGACGTTTGCCTCTCAAATTGCGGACGGACTTCGTCGGAAACTTGCGGCGCGACTTGGTCGGCCGTTCACTCTTGGTCGATCAGTTGCCGCATTTCGAGACAAGTTCCCGAGTAAGTTCTCGAGCAAGTTTCTGGCGGATCAGATTCCGAGTCGAGTTATCGCTCCTGAACGGGAGCCCTCACAGGACGGCGCGGTTAGCGCCGGCACCGTGGAGCTGGGTTCGGCTCCCTGTTCTTGGGCCCAACGTTCAACGTCCAACGGGAGTGCAGCATCTGCGCTTGCACGTTGCACGTTGAATGTTGAGCGTTGAATGTTGAACGTTGGCTTCCTGCCTCGTCTTTTCCACTTCGTCGTTTCCGTCGCCTGCCGAACAGCCTATGGCTGAACGCGAGAACTCACTCCGGAACCCGCCCCGTCTCACCCGCCCGCTTTGCCCAGCTCCCGGCGCAGCCACGCCAACAGTTCGTCACGGCCGCCCACCGCGCCCTCCAACTGCATGTCGTAGGCCCGCCGCTTCCAGTCGCCCACCGCCGGGCCGTGCGGCACGCCCAGCGCCATCACGTCGCGCCCGCTCACCCACGGGTCCGGCATCACCGGCTCCTGCTCGAACGCGCGCAGCGCCTCCACCAGGAACGCGTAGTTGTCCAGCTTCCCGTGGCTCGCCTCGCAGTCCAGCCTGTGCAGCTCCAGCTCCAGCGCGAACGTCGGCGCGCCCAGCAGCTTCCGCAAGGTCGCTTTGCGCATGCGCTGAACGTCCATGAAGCGCATGTGGTTCCCAACGCAGCCGGCAATGGTGTCCGTGTCCGCCGCCGAAAAACGGAGCCGCGTCAGAATCTGCCGCGCCATCTCTTCGCCCTTGCGCGCGTGCCGGTTGAACCGGATCCGGTCCGCCTCGTCCACCTGCGCCGTCGGCGGCTTGCCGATATCGTGCAACAACACGGCCCACGCCAGCCGGTGATCCGTCGTCGCCATCTTGTTCAGCATCAGCACCGTGTGCGTGAAAACGTCGCCCTCCGGGTGAAACCGCGGCGGCTGCGCCTGGTCCTTCATCGCCGCCACCTCCGGCAGAACAACCTCGACGAGCCCGAGCCGGTCCATCGTCCGCAACGCGTCGCCCGCACGCCGCGACTCCACCAGAATCCGCGTCAGTTCCTGCCGGACACGCTCCTCGCTGATCGCCGCCAGCTTGGCCGCATTCGCCCGGATCGAGTCCGCCGTGCCCGGCTCCAGCTCGAACCCGAGCGTGCCCGCAAACCGCACGGCCCGCAGCATCCGCAGGTGGTCCTCCGCAAACCGCGCGAACGGGTCGCCCACCGCCCGGACGAGCCGCGCCGCCAGGTCGCGCCGGCCGCCCACATAATCGAGCACCTGCTCCGTCACCGGGTCGAAAAACAACGCATTGATCGTGAAATCGCGGCGGTTCGCGTCCGTCTCCGGATCCGAGAACGTGACCGAGTCCGGGTGCCGGCCGTCCGTGTACCCGTGGTCACGCCGGAAGGTCGCCACCTCGCACGTGCTCGCCCCCAGGCACACCCGCGCGACGCCGAACGCCTTGCCCACCACCACCGTGCCGGGGAACAGGGCGACTACCTGCTCCGGCGTCGCATCGGTGGCAATGTCGTAGTCCGCCGGTTCGCGGCTCATCAGCATGTCCCGCACGCAGCCACCCGCCCAGTACGCACGGTGCCCGCTCTGCTGCAGGCGCCGAACCACCGCCGTCGCGGCCGCACGCAAGCTGTCCTTCGCTTCCACCATGCCGCGCATTATACCAGATACCCCGCACCCGGTCGATACCCAGTCCCCCGACACGAAACGTGCCCTCCGTCCTCTCAGGCACCCGAAAGGCTCCGGTCTCTCGTTGCGGATTCCAACGACGAAGCCGTCTGAGCCGGCAACCCGGCCGATCCGCGGTTCGATCGCCTCCGAAATGACTTGCCTTTCCCGGCCATCCGGTGCTTCCATGTCTTCCGCCATGGCGTGGGCCGTATATTTCGAGGAGCCGGTTTCCTACGCGCGCGGCGTCGAGATGCAAGAGCGCGTGGTCGCCGCCCGGCTCGAGGAGAAGGTGCCCGATACGGTCCTGTTCCTGGAGCACAAGCCGGTCGTGACGTTGGGCGCCAGGGGCGATGCCTCACACCTGCTCCTCTCCCCGTCCGATCTCGCCCGGCTCGGCATCGAACTGGCGCATGCCTCGCGCGGCGGCGACATCACCTACCACGGGCCCGGCCAGTTGGTCCTGTATCCGATCATCAAGCTGGGCGCCAACGAGGCCGATTCGCACGGCTACCTGCGCAACCTCGAAGAAACCGCTATCCGCACGGCGGCCGATTTCTGCGTGCGGGCCTTCCGGCGTGACGGGCTGACCGGGGCCTGGACCCGGCAGGGCAAGCTGGCGGCGATCGGGATCCGCCTCAAACGCTGGGTCACCTTCCACGGGATGAGCTTCAACGTCGCGCCCGACCTCAAGGGGTTCGGTACCATCGTGCCCTGTGGACTGGCGGGTGAGCCCGTGACCTCCCTGAAGGATATCCTCGGGCCCGCCAGCCCCCGCGTGGCCGTCGTGCGCGAGAGCATGCGCCGCCACTTCGGCGGCGTCTGTGGCCGCAATCTGACACCCTGCACCTGGCCCGAACTCGAACAACGGCTCCGCTGAGCGGTTGGGCCGCTCGCACGCCTCTCCTGCCTCTCTGAAAGGCGTCCGTTGCGGGAATCGAGCCTGCCGCGACGCGGCGTCGCGGCAGGCTTTCGATTCCCGCAACAACTCTGGGCCGCCAGCCGCGGCAATCTGCACGTGAGCCGAGAGCCCTTTTCGCGAGCCTTTCGCGTCGTTTCGCGGGCAGATCTTTCCCGCTACCAGCCCAGCGCGCGGAACAGCCCGTGCACCGCAAGCACCGCCGCCAGAATCACGCCCACACACGGCAGCAGGTACCGGTACATGCGACACATCGGCGCCGCGAAGTAGTCCTTGGTCACCACGAAACACAGATGAACCGGCGACAACATCATGCCCATGAACCCGAACCCGAACGCCAGCACCAGCGTCGCCATCGGCGTCAGCCCGCCCGGGTCCGCTTTCATCAGCCCGACCACCAGCGGAAACGCGGTGCCGGAGAAGCCCAGCGCGATCCCCGTCACCAGCCCCGCCAGACACGGCAGAACGGCGACCGCGCACGAAATCGGGATGCCCCAGGCCAGCAACTCGCGCCCCGCCTGCGGAATCAGGTCCGCCTCCGTCAGCATCGACTTGAACACCAGCACACCCGCCAGCGTCACCAGGACCTTGGCCGAGTGCGGCGTGAATACCCCGCGCAGCAGACGCCGGCCCGTCCCGCCGCCTTCCAGTACCGCCACCTGCCCGAGCCCGGCGCCCAGTCCGATCGCCATCGCCAGCAGCCGGCGCGTCTGCGCCTGCATCCCGGGAAACAGCGGGCTCAGTGCGAAGGGCAGCAGCAGTACGCAGGCCACAACCAGCGCCAGCGGCGCCAGCACGAGCGCCGCGCGCCGCCGGTCGCCCCCGTGCCGCCCCCCTCGCAACGCCAGATCGCCGCGCCGCGGCCGCACCAGAACCAGATAGCCGACCCCGATCGCGATCGGGGAGAAAACGAGCTGGGCCGCGATGAATTGCCAGGTCTCCATCTCGAAAACCGACATCGCCATGATCACGCCCGGATACAGCGGCCACCAGTATTCCCATACATGGCGAAACCAGTAGTTCAGCGCCGCCTGCCACGGGCCCCGCTTGTCCCGCGTGTCGGCGATCTGGCGCACCAGCGGCGCCGAGAACAGGGCGCCCGCCGGCATCGGCACCAGCCCGATCAGCGCCGGAACCGCCATCACCCCGTACTCGCGCCCGCGCCGGCCGCCCCAGCTCTGCGCCGCCGAGATCAGCGCGGCCGCGTTCCGCTCCTCCGTCATGAACCGGCCGATCCCCATGATCAGCGCCACAATCAGCATGAACAGCCAGAAGTCCCACGCCCAGAGCGCCGCCCCCAGCGCCTGCACCACCTCCAGCGGCGTATGACCCGCCCACGCATACAGCGCCGCCCCGCCAACCAGGATCGCCAGCCCCAGCGGGATCCGCAGCCGCGAGAGACTCAGCATCCCCGCAAACACCAGTAGAATTTTCGCCACCGCCGGCATGCGCGCCCCTTGCGTTTGGGTGCCCGGCCGCCGGATACCCCGCCCACACGGCTCACGTCCCGCGCCGAAACCGCCTGCACGCCACTCCCGCCTCTTTCAGCAGCGCCTTCGTCTGCCGGTCGAAACAGTACTCGTCCTCGTAGACCACTTCCTTGATCCCCGCGTTGATGATCATCCGCGCGCACGTCAGGCACGGGTTCAGCGTGCAGTACAGCTTCGCGCCCGAAACCGCAATGCCGTGGTAGGCCGCCTGCACAATCGCATTCTCCTCCGCGTGCGCGCAGATGCAGTCGCCCAGATCCGTGCCCGACGGCGCGTCGCTCGCGCAGCGCCGGCAGCCCCCGTCGCAGCAGTTCCGGATCCCGCGCGGCGTCCCGTTGTAGCCCGTCGATATGATCCGGCCCTCCTTCACAACCAGCGCCGCCACCTGCCGCCGGCTGCAGTTCCCGCGCCGCGCCACCACCCGCGCAATATCCATGAAATACGTGTCCCAGTCCGGCCGTTCCACCTTCGTTTTCATGCGCGCAGCATGCCATATCCACCCCCAGCGGTCAATGCCCGCCCCCCACGACGAATCGAGAGGTTGACATGCCGCCTTGTTTTTGGTATCGATTGCTCCTTCCCGTATTCGGAGGAGTGCGGGTTTACAAGACCTGGAGAGGTGACACATGGCGAAAAAGAAGACGACTTCGGCATCCAAGACGCGCGGTGGCACCGCCAAGACGGCCGCTCGCGCCAAGCCGAAAACGAAATCCGCCGCAAAAAGCAAGACGAGCCGGCCCGCCGCCGCGAAGACCGCCGCGAAAACCGGCGCAAAGGCGGCCCCGAAAAAAACCGCCCCGTCGAAGACGACCGGGGCCGTCAAGGCCAAAGCGGATGCCGGCGCCAAACGCAAAGGGCTCTCCGTCAAGGACCTGCGCAAGTACCGCGGCGTCCTCCTCGCCCTACACGACCAGATCTCCGGCCGCATCTCCTTCCTCGCCCGCGATAACCTCAACCAGTCCGGCCGCGATTCGTCCGGCGACCTTTCCCGCTACAGTACGCATATGGCCGACCAGGGCACCGATAACTTCGACCGCGAACTCGCGCTCAGTCTCGTCAGCACCGAACAGGACGCCCTGTTCGAAATCGACGACGCCATCCAGCGAATCGACGCCGGGGAGTACGGAATCTGCGAAAGCTGCGGCGAGGAAATCGAGCCCGGCCGCCTTCAGGCGATCCCGTTCGCCCGCAACTGCGTCGCTTGCCAGTCGGCCAACGAACGCGGTAAGCCGCGGTTCCGGAACGTCGAGTCCGGTATCTCCCAGAACGTGAACAAGATGGCGAGTAACGGCGCCCCCGAGAATGTCGAGGAGAGTTAGTCGCGCTCCTCCCCCGCCGGCGCCGGATATGGCGAGACAAAACCCTGTCGTACCCTTTCTCATAATCTTTGTCGTAATCTCTGTCGAGCCCGCCGCGGCGGCGGGGTTCTCGAGCAAGTTTCAGTTCAGGCAGGACGCGCTGCCCGCGCGAAGAGCCGCGGGCCTCTGCACTCCGGACTCTGACCTCCGGGCCGCGGGCAACGCTCGCCCTGCCGTACGTGTGACGAGGTCCGCTGAGGCGTTCGCATGCTCGTTCTGATCCTGACGGCCGCCATCGCGTTGCTGGACCAGCTCTCGAAGTACGTCGTCCGGCGTTCCGCCCTGCGGTACGAACCCCTGGACGTCGTGCCCGGCTGCTTCAGCCTCACCTGCCACCTTAACGACGGCGCCGCCTGGGGCATGCTCGGCGGCTGGAACGGATGCCTCGCCCTTGTCTCCCTGCTCGTCATCCTGCTACTCGTCGCCTTTCGACGGCGCCTGTTCGACAAGACCCGCACCCATCGCGTCGCCATGGGCTGCATGATCGGCGGGATACTCGGAAACGCCGTCGACCGGCTCCGGCTCGGCGGCGTCGTCGATTGGCTCGATTTCTACATCGGCCGCCACCACTGGCCCGCGTTCAACGTCGCCGACGCCGCCCTCTGCGCCGGCGTCGGCATCTATATGATCGCCTTCTTTCTCGCGGCGAAACAGACTGAATCCATTTGAGCGAAGAATCCCATGCACGCCTGCTTTCTGGTCGGACCGACGGCGGTGGGCAAGACCGCCGTCGCGCAGTGGATTGCGGAACGCGAGGGGTATGATATCCTCTCCGCGGACTCGATGCTCGTCTATCGCGGCATGGACGTGGGAACAGCCAAGCCGTCCGCCGCCGAGCGAGCGCGCGTGCGGTACTGGTGCGTCGATCTCGTCGCGCCCGCCGAACGGTTCAGCGTGGCACGCTACCGCCGCGCGGCGCTCGAGGCGCTGCGCCGGGTCGAAGCGGAAGGGCGGCAGGCGATCGTCGTGGGCGGCACGGGGTTGTACGTCAAGTGCCTCGTCCACGGCTTGCGGCCCGGGCCGAAGCCGGATGCGCGCGCGCGCGCGCATTGGCGGAACGTGCTGGAGCAGCGCGGGATCGGCGCGCTGCAGGACGCGCTGCGCGGCCGGGACGCCGGGGCTTGGGCCCGGCTGACGGAGTCCGACCGCCGGAACCCGCGCCGGCTTGTCCGGGCCCTCGAGCGGCCGGCCGGGCCGGACGCCCCGCCCGCGCCCGATTGGGCGGACGCGGGCGGGGGCCCGATCGCCGGGCTGCGCATGCCGGGCCCGGAACTCCATGCCCGAATCGGACGGCGCGTGGACCGGATGTATCGCGGCGGCCTGCTCGCGGAGGTGCGCGGCCTGCTCGCGAACGGGTTCGACGCCGCGGCCACGGCGGGAGAGGCGATCGGATACGCCGAGGCCGCCGCGTTCCTGGCCGGCGCCTGTACCGAAGCGGAAGCCAAGGCCCGCACCGCGGCGCGTACGAGGCGGCTCGCCAAACGCCAGTTGACCTGGTTCCGGCACCAGGCCGACGTCTGCTGGATCGATGCGAACGAGCGGACGCCCGTCCCGGCGCTCGCCCGGCGCGTCTTGCAAAGCTGGAGGACCCATGGCCCGACGCCCATCGTCGACTGACCCCTATCGCATCAGCCCCGGCGCCTACCGCGTCCGCGACGTGCCGCCCCGGCAGCGGCCGCGCGAGGAAATGGAGCGGCTCGGCGCTCAGCACGTCTCCGACGCCGTGCTGCTCGCCGTCATCCTGCGCAGCGGCGTGCGCGGCATGAACGTCATCGAGATCGCCGCCCACCTCATCCGCCGGTACGGTTCGCTTACCGCGCTCACCCGCCTGTCCGTCGAGGAACTCGCCGCCGTCAGGGGCATGGGCCGGGTCAAGGCCCAGGTGCTCAAGGCCGCTCTCGAACTGGCCAGGCGCCTTAGCGAGGAGCAAACCCCCGCCCGCTGCCGCATCCGCTCGCCGCTCGACGTCGCCGCGCTCATGCGCGAACGGATCCGCCCGCTCGAAGAAGAGGTCTTCTGGGTCCTCCTGCTCGACGCCCGAAACCAGCTCAAGGGCCGGCCGCTCGAACTCACGCGCGGATTGCTCGATGCCAACTTGATCCACCCGCGCGAGGCGTTCCGCGAAGCCGTCCGCTCCGCCTGCGCCGCGCTCGTGCTCGTCCATAACCACCCGTCCGGCGATCCCGCCCCGTCCGCCGAGGATATCCGGATTACACGCCAGCTCGTCCAGGCTGGAACCATTGTTGACATCAAGGTTCTGGACCATATTATCTTCGGAAAACCGGCCGCAGGCCGCGAATCCGAGTTCGTCAGCCTGCGCGAGTCCGGCACCGTCAAGTTCCCGGACTAGCGCGCGGGTGCGGACAGCATCTCTCGCCCGCTCGGGGACTCGCTCGAGCCCGCAAAGGCGCAGAGCTGAGGTGCCCGCGAAAGTGCGCGAAAAGGGCGCGAAAGGGTCGTTGGGTTTGGGCGGAGGCTGTGCGGGGTGTGCAAGTTCTGTCGCGGGAATCGAAAGCCTTCCGCAACGCAGCGTTGCGGAAGGCTCGATTCCCGCAACGGTGCCCGGCAGAGCGGAGCAGCGGTCTGGAAGTAGGTGCCGGCGGCCCGACGGCACCCCCGCGCGCGCAGCGCGCGTGCGAGGGCGTGGCTCGGTTGTTGGGGTGTGATACGATCCTATTCAACGTGTGACCCGGCGAACGCAGCAACTTTGAGTTGTTTGCGCCGTGTGCGGGTGTGCATAACAGGAAAGCGAGGTCGGCGCAAACAGTTCAAAGTCGCTGCACGGCATCGAGCGACTGGCGGCATGCCGAACGACCCTTTCGCGTTCCTTTCGCGTCTTTTCGCGGGCAAAAAAGAGCAACGTACGAACCCCCGACGTCGCGGGCAGAAAAGGAGGACTTCGTGACCATACACGCTGCAGCAGTAGTTGACGCGCAAGCGAAGATCGGGGAGAACGTGACGATCGGGCCGTTCGCCTCCATCGCGGCCGACGTCGAGATCGGCGACGGCTGTACGATCGGCCCGCACGTGACTGTCCTGCCCTATACCTCGCTCGGCGCCAACTGCCGCGTCCACGCCGGCGCCGTGCTCGGCGACCTGCCCCAGGACACCGCCTTCCAACAGAACCGGTCCTACCTGCGAATCGGCGCCAATTGCCTCATCCGCGAGTACGTCACCCTGCACCGCGGGACCAAGCCGGAAAGCGTCACCGAGATCGGGGACGGCTGTTTCCTCATGGGGCTCAGCCACTGCGCGCACAACGTCAAGCTCGGACCGAACGTCATCATCGCCAACGGCGCCCTGCTCGGCGGCTACGTCGAGGTCGGCGAACGCGCGTTCATCAGCGGAAACTGCATGCTGCACCAGTTCGTCCGCGTCGGCCGGCTCGCCATGCTCGCCGGCGGCAGCGGTGTCTCCCAGGACGTGCCGCCCTTCTGCACCACACACGGCGTCTCCGCCAATACCGTCTCCGGCATGAATGTCGTCGGCATGCGCCGCGCCGGGTTCTCGCCACAGCAGCGCGCCCAGATCAAGCAGGCCTTCAAACTGCTCTACCAGGCCGGGCTCAACGTCTCGCAGGCCGTCGACCAGATGCGCCGTACCTTCGCCGACGGGCCCGCGCGCGAGTTCGCCGAGTTCGTTGCCGCCTCTAAACGCGGGGTCTGCGCCTTCATCGGCGGCGCCTCGCTGCGCCGCAGCACCGAGGCCTGAGCGGGCAGCAGAACTTGCCCGCGAAACCACGCGAAAAGCTCGCGAAAGGGTCTCGCGCAACTCGTGCGGTGTTGCACAACCCTGCAGCAACTCTGAACTGTCTGCGCCGGGCAGGCCGGTTCGCTCCCGGCGGTTGTACCCGTCGCAAACAACTCAAAGTTGCTGCGAACGCCTCTTCTCAGTTTCCGAAAGCGCGTTCGTTGCGGGAATCGCGGCTTGCGCCGTCCGCCACAGGTCAGATCTCCGCTGCGTGGCGCAAGCCTTTCGATTCCCGCAACAACTCCCCGCACACCGATAACCCTCGGCCCAACCCAACAACCTTCTTCCTCTCCCCTTTCGCGCCGCTTTCGCGCCTTTTTCCGCCGCGGGCGGATCTTCGACGCGGGCAAAAAAAAGGCGGCGCAACAGTCAACGCCGCCAAACAGGCGCCCCTCCGCCGGCTGCGCCCCGCCGTAGGCCCGGCGAAGGCGGGCCGCGCCGCCCCGGCTCGCCGGCGGCGCCTCACCCGTCGCGCGCGAAATGACACACGCTCGTGTGGCCCGGCGCCACCTCCACCACCGGCGGCGGCGCCTGCGCGCAGACCGGCTCCGCGCGCGGGCAGCGCGGATGAAACGCGCAGCCGCCGATCTCCGCCGTCGGCGCCGGCACGTCGCCCTCCAGCACGATCCGCGTCGTGCCCTCGCGCCGCGCGCGCAGCCCCTTCGCCACGTCCGGGACCGCCGAAAGCAACGCCCGCGTGTACGGGTGCGACGGACGGCCGAACAGCCGGTCCGTGGCCGCCGACTCGATGATCCGGCCCAGATACATCACCAGAACACGGTCGCATACGTAACGCACCACCGCCAGATCGTGCGCAATGAACAGATAGGCCAGGCCCAGCTCCTTCTGCAGGTCCTTCATCAGGTTCAAGATCTGGACCTGCACCGAGACGTCCAGCGCCGAAACCGGCTCGTCCGCGATCAACAGCGCCGGCTCCACCGCCAGCGCGCGCGCGATCCCGATCCGCTGCCGCTGGCCGCCGCTGAACTCGTGCGGATACCGGTCCGCATAGCCGCCGTCCAGCCCGACAGACTCCAGCAGCGCGCGCACACGCGCCGCGCGCGCGCGGCGCGGAACCGTCCCGTGCACCGTCAGAATCTCCGCTATCGCCGCACCGACCGGCATGCGCGGATTGAGCGAGCCCATCGGGTCCTGGAAAATCATCTGCGCCTGCTCCCGGAACCGGCGCAGACCCGCGCCCGACAGCGCGCTCACATCCGACCCGTCAAACCGCACGCGGCCCGCGTCAAGCGGGACCAGCCCCAGCAGCGCCGAGCCGAGCGTCGTCTTGCCGCTGCCGCTCTCGCCCACAAGCCCGACGCTCTCCCCGCGCTCCAGCGTCAGGCTCACCCCGTCGACCGCGCGCAGGACGACCCGGCCGCGTAACCCTTCCCGGATCCTGAAATGGACCCGAACGTCCTCTACTTCCAGAAGTGGCATCGTACCTCGTGCCCCTCGCCCGCACGCGTCAGGTCCGGCTCGCGGTCCCGGCACAACGATTCCGCCTTCGGGCAGCGCGGATGATAGCGGCAGCCCGGCGGCAGGCGCGCCGGATGCGGGACCGTGCCGGGAATGCCCGCCCGCCGCTCGCGCCCGCCCTCCAGACGCGGAACCGCCGCCAGCAGCGCGCGCGTGTACGGATGCGCCGGCTCCAACAGAACCCGCTCCGTCGGGCCGGCCTCCACTATCCGCCCGGCGTACATCACGTAGATCGCGTGCGAGACGTCCGCAACCAGCCCCAGATTGTGCGTGATCAGCAGAACCGCCATCTCAAATTCCGCCTGCAGCCCCGCCAGCAGCTCCAGGATCTGCGCCTGAATCGTCACATCCAGCGCCGTCGTCGGCTCGTCCGCCACCAGTAGCCGCGGCCGGCAGCCCAGCGCCATCGCGATCATCGCGCGCTGCTGCATCCCGCCGCTCAACTCGTGCGGATACGCACGCGCGCGCCGCGCCGGGTCCGGCAGACCCACCAGACCCATCAGCCGAATCGCTTCCGCATCCGCATCCAGATCCGGCTGATGCAGATGCACCGCCTCCGCAATCTGAGCCCCAACCCGGAAGACCGGGTTCAACGACGCGCCCGGATCCTGGAAAATGTACGCGATCTCACCGCCCCGTACGCCCGCCAGCCGCTTGCGGTCCATCGCCAGAATGTCCGACCCGCGGTATAAAATCGCACCCCCGGCATAGCGCGCCGGCGGCTCCGGGTTCAACCGGCACAACGACAGCGCCGTCACACTCTTGCCGCACCCGCTCTCGCCCACCAGCGCCACCGTCCGGCCAGCCGGAATCGTCAGGTCCACCCCGTCCACCGCGCGGATCGGACCCGACTCCGAGGCGAATTGCACCCGCAGCCCCGTTACCTCCACCAGCCGCTCGCCTGCCCCGCTCTGCGCCATGCCCGCTAACCCCCCCCAAAAAAAAACTTGCTCGAGAACTTACTCGAGAACTTACTCGCGAACCCGCCTTCGCCGTCGTGCCTCCTGGCTTCGTCGGGCGCCGCTTACTCGCGAACTTGCCCGCCCCCCCCTTCGCCCAACGCTCCCGCCGTCCCCAAAAGACTCAGGCCAACCCCCAATCCCCAATCGTCAATCGTCAATCCCCAATCCCCCACCCCCTATCCCCGATCATACACTCCGAGACAAATGCCCGCAAGTGTGCTACACTGCTTCAGGCGTGCGATTCCCCGCGCGGCACGGAGGCGGGAACGGCATGAAAAAGGTAAGCTGGCAGGTCTGGCTCGGCGTGGTGTTCGTCGCGCTATCCGCGGCGCTGTACGGGGTCCACTTCCTCATCTTCCGCGAGGCGCACCACATCTTCATCTATCTGCTGGGCGACATCGCGTTCGTGCCCGTCGAGGTGCTGCTCGTCACGGTCGTCATTCACCAGTTGCTGCAGCGCCGCGAGAAGCGGAACATGCTGCGGAAACTGAACATGGTGATCGGCGCGTTTTTCAGCGAAGTGGGCACCGCGCTGCTCAAGCAGTGCGCCGCCTTCATCGACGAACCCGAACAGCTGCAGGCCGGGCTCGAACGGCTGGCCGACTGGTCCGAGCGCCGGTTCCGGCGCTCGGCGCAACAGTACCGCGCGCACGCGTTCGCGGTCGATGCGCAGCGAGGCAGCCTCGAGCAGCTCCATGCGCTGCTCGGCGCGAAGCGCGAGTTCCTCCTGCGCCTGCTCGAGAACCCGAACCTGCTCGAGCACGAGTCGTTTACCGAATTGCTCTGGGCCGTCTTCCATCTCGGCGAAGAGCTGGCCGCGCGCCGCCGCCTTGCCGGCCTGTCTCTGGCCGATTACGGCCATCTGGCCGGCGACATCACGCGCGTGCAGGGCCTGCTCGTCGGCGAATGGCTGGTCTACCTCGCCCATCTCAAGCGCGACTATCCGTATCTGTTCTCGCTGGCCGTGCGGACAAACCCGTTCGACGCGCAGGCCGGCGCGGAAACGGGATGAGTGAGCCAACCGCCGGCGCGACGGGGGAGCACACTGTGGCGGACGTCAGACCGACATTGGGACTGCTGGTTCCCGAATTCGGGACTCGGTTTCACCGCCGGCTGTGGGCCGGCGTGCAGGAAGCCGCGCTGGAGCGCGGGGCGAACCTGCTCTGTGTCGGCGCCGTGCTCAAGCGCCGCGATCCCGACGGCCGGTTCGCCGTCTCGCCGCTGGCCAAGCGCGCGATGGCCGGCCACATCGACGCGCTCATCGTCTGCAGTACGATCACGGCGCATGCGACGCCCGACGAATTCACGCTCGCCTGCGGGCAGCTCGTGGGGGCGTGCCCCGTCGTCGTCTGCGGCGCGGGCGTGCCCGGGCTCACCAGCGTGGTCGTCGACAACTACGGCGGTGTCTACACGCTGACCACTCACCTGATGGAGATCCACGGACACCGCCGCATCGCGTTTCTCGGTGCCAGCATGGGCTGGGACTCCGGTGAGCGGCTGCGCGGCTATGCCGACGCGCTCAAGGCCCACGGCCTCTACGCGCCCGAGCTCGTCGTGAAGATGGGCCGGCTCGACACCCGCGAGTTCTACGAGCGGGAACGCGCGCTCCTGGCCGGCAAACTCGGCGTCGATGCGATCGTCGCCGAGTCCGACGGCACCGCCATCCGGGCTGTCGACCGGCTCCTCGCCGCCGGTGTCCGCGTGCCGGACGATGTCGCCGTCGTCGGGTTCGACAACGCCTGGTTCGCCGAGGCCGTGCTGCCCCAGCTCACCACCGTCGATCACCCGCTCGAACTGTTCGGGCGCCGCGCCGCGCACGCCGCGCTCGACCTGCTCGAAGGCCGGCCCGTGCCCCCGCATATCACCGTGCCCGTCGAACTCGTCTTCCGCCAGTCGTGCGGGTGCATCGGCGAAGCCGTCATGCGCGCCGCCGCCGGGCAGATCCGGCCGCTCGGCGGCGATTGGGAAGCCGCCTGCCGGGCCGAACGCGACGCCATCCTCGGCGCCATGCTCATGGAACTGGCCGACCGGTCCGACAAAACGCTCGGCCCGCTCGTCGCCGGCCTGGTGGACGCGTTCTGCGCCGAACTCAAAGGCGAGGAGCCGGGCCTCTTCCTGCGCCGGCTTCAGGCGGCGCTCGCTGTCGCCGGCGGGCCCGGCCGCCGTTCCCTCGCCTGGAGCAACGCGCTCGCCGCCATGCGCCGGCAGATCCTGCCCTGCATCGACGGAACCCCGCTCGTCGCCCTCGCCGAAGATATCTGGCACCAGGCCCGCGCGCTCACCCAGCAGTTGCTGCACGCCTACCCGTTGCGCGACCGCCGCGAAAGCGAAGGCCAGGTCCGCGAGTTCGCCGACTTCAGCCGCCAGCTCATCAATATCCAGTCGCTCGACGAACTCACCGACGTGCTCGCCGCCGGGCTCAGCCGCCTCGCCATCCCCGAGTTCATGCTCTTCGTCTACGATGCCGCCGCCGTGCGGACCCCCATCCCGCGGCTCGTGCTCGCCATGCGCAAGGGCCGGCGCCAGGAACTCCCGCCCGAGGGCCGCGTCTGCGCCGCCACCGAACTCGTCCCGCACCAGACGCTCCAGGCCGACCGGCCGTGCTCGCTCGTCCTCTACCCGCTCGAGTCCGGCGCCGAGGAACTCGGCCATATCGTCTTCAGATCCAGCGCGCCCGGCGCCGCCCAGAACGCCGTCCTCCACCACCATATCAGCGGCGCGCTCAAGGCCGTTCAGCTCTTCGCCGAACAGAAACGCGCCGCTGAACAGCTCGAACAGGCCGCCGCCGCCCTCAAACGCTCCAACGAGGAACTCCAACACTTCGCCTATGTCGCCTCCCACGACCTGCAGGAGCCGCTGCGCAGTATCGCCGGGTTCATCCAGCTCCTCGCCAAACGCTACTCCGATAAACTCGACGAGGACGGCCGCGAGTTCATCGGCTTCGCGCTCGCCGGCGCCGCCCGGCTCCAGCGCCTCATCAACGATTTGCTCCAGTACTCCCGCGTCGGGACCCGCGGGAAACCGTTCGCCCCGCTCGACTGCGAAAAGCTGTTCGCGTCCGTGCTCGATAACCTCGCCACCGTCCGCGCCGATACCCGCGCCGCCATTACGCACGACCCGCTGCCCGCCCTGCGCGGCGATGAGGTCCAGCTCGGCCAGCTGTTCCAGAACCTGCTCGCCAACGCCATCAAGTTCCGCGGCCAGGAGCCGCCCGCCATCCACGTCTGCGCGCGGGAGGAGGAACGCGAGTGGGTCTTCTCCGTCCGGGACAACGGGATCGGCATCGACTTCGAGTACCTCGAGAAGATCTTCGATATCTTCCAGCGCCTGCACAGCGATAAAGAGTACGATGGCACCGGAATCGGGCTGGCGGTCTGCAAGAAAATCGTCGAACGGCATGGCGGCCGCATCTGGGCCGAGTCGGAGCCCGGCCGCGGCTCCAGCTTCCTGTTCACACTGGCCAAGAACCCGGCGGATGCGCCGCGGCCGGAAAAGGAATAGCCCGGCGCTCGGGTCCCCCGGCGCGCCGTAAGCCTCGGCGCGGCCCGCACGACCCACCAGCGGGGAGCCGATCCGATATGCACGCCAGGAGCCGAATCGACGCGGTCGCGGAGGCGCTCGGCGCCGTGCCCATGCACGGCTGGCACGCCGCCGCGCAGCACAATCCCGAGTGGCGCCACTTCCGCCGCCTCGCACGCACCATGCCGCACGGCCCGTTCGCCACACTCATCACCGCCGTCGGACTCAACGCCTACCAGCTCAAGGGCGACCCCGAACACGGCTACTGGCGGCCGATCCCCGCCCTCGTCGCCGCCGCCGGGCCCATCCGGTCCAGACGCCATCTCCATCGCCGGCTCCTCGCATTCTACGCGCGCGAGCGGCTCCCGCGCGGCAAGATCCGACGCCTCGACCGGTTCTTCGCCAGCCCGCTCGCGCGCCGGCTCTGGCAACAGACCCCGCGCGAGTCCGCCGCTCAGCTCAACCTCATCTGGCAGGAACTCGCCCGGACCATGGGCCAGAAGCCGCACGCCAAGACCGTCTCCTTCGCGCTCAAGTGTCTCGCCGTCAGCATCCTCATCGCCGGTACCCCGCTCGAAACGTTCCCCGCCCCCATCCCCGTCGATAACCGCGTCGCGAAACTCTCGCGCCGGCTCCGCTTCCGCGCCGCCGGCAGAATCGATCGGATCCAGACCCAATGGCAGAACGTGCTCGCACGCCTCGCACGCCGCCGGCCCGGCTTGACCATGATCCAGCTCGACAGCCTGCTGTGGCAGATCGCGCCGCTGGACGAGCGCGGCTTGATACGGTATTTTCAGAAATGGAATGCCGTGCCCGCCGCCCGCGCGCTCCTGCGGCTCATGCGCGGGTAGGGGGGGAGGATGGAGGACCGCCCAATGCACCGTGTTCGGATTGACCCGCTCGCCTGCGCGCTGCTCCTCGCCGCGCGCTGCGCCGCCGGGCTCGGCCCGGCGGCCGGCCCGCCGGCCCGCTCGACCCCGCTGAACGAGGTGACCTTCGTCGCGTTCGATATCGAGACCACCGGCCTCAGCCGCGCGCACGACCGCATTGTCGAGATCGGCGCCGTCAAGTTCCGGGCCGGCAAGCGGCTCGAGGCGCGCAGTTGGCTTGTCAACCCGGACGGCCCCATCCCCGCCGCCGCCCAGCGCATTCACGGGATTACCCCCGATATGGTCGCCGACGCGCCCCGCTTCGAACAGATCGGCCCGGCATTCGAAGCCTTCGTGCAGGGAACCGTGCTCATCGCGCACAACGCCCCCTTCGACCACGCCTTCCTCGCCGCCGAGTACGCGCGCTGCCGCGCGGCCCCGCGCGCCTGCCCCGTCCTCGACTCACTCCGGCTCAGCCGCCAGTGGTTCCCCGGCCTCGAACGCTACGCGCTCCAGCCGCTCGCCCGCGAATTGAATATCCCCTTCACCGGCCCACACCGCGCGCTGGCCGATGCCGCCTGCGTCGAGGCCGTCTTCCTCGCCGGGCTCCGCGCCGCACCCCAGTTCCAAACACTCGGCGACCTGCTCGACGCCGGCGCCCTCTGAACCAGCCCCCGGCCCCCCCTGTCTGCGTCAGTCCGTGCCAGTCCGTGTCCGTCCGTGTCTTGCCCCCCACACTTAAGACTTCCGTTCGCACCCACGCGCCGCTATGCTCACCCACAACCCGGCACGGAGGAATATACATGCCCAGGAACGTGGTCGTCGCGCAGTCCGGTGGGCCGTCGCCCGTCATCAACAGCTCGTTGCGCGGCGTGATCGAGGCCTGTCAGGACTCGCCCGCCGTCTTCGGAACCCTCTACGGCGGCTGGCATGGAATAGAAGGCGTGCTCAAGGAGGAACTGCTCGACGTGTCCGCGCAGGCGCCGGACGAAATCGCGCTGCTCGGCACTACGCCCGGCGCCGGCGCGATCGGGACCTGCCGCTACAAGATGAAGGAGCGGCAGGAGAAGGATTTCGACCGCGTCATCGAGGTGTTCAAGGCGCACGATGTCGGCTTCTTCTTCTATATCGGCGGCAACGACTCCATGGATACCGCGTATAAAATGAGCAGGCTGGCCGCCGAGCGCGGGCTGGACCTGGTCGCGACCGGGGTGCCCAAGACGATCGACAACGACGTCGGCGACACCGAGTTCAAGCTCATCGACCATACGCCCGGCTACGGGTCCGTCGCCCGCTACTGGGCCTGCCGCATCCAGAACGCGAACGAAGAGAACGCCGGCTCCTCACCGTCCGACCCCGTGCTCGTGCTCCAGATCATGGGGCGCGACATCGGGTTCATCCCCGCCGCCGCGCGGCTCGGCGACCCCGACCGCCGCATGCCGCTCCAGATCTACATGCCCGAGTCCGGGCTGACCCTCGCGGATATGGCCGATGCCGTCAACGACGAACTCAAACGCAGCGGCCGCTGCATCGTCGCGCTCAGCGAGGGGTTCGACGTCGGCGATATCGGCGCGCGGCACGACGCGTTCGGCCATGTCGAGTTCGGCGCCTGCGGGTCCACCGCACAGCAGGTCGCCGTCAACTACCTCAACGAGAAAGGGCTCCAGGCGCGCGGCGCCGTCCGCGGCGAGGTGCCCGGCACCGAGCAGCGCTGCAATATCGCCTATGCCTCCACCGTCGACCTCGACGAAGCCCGGCGCGTCGGCCGGCACGCCGCCCGCATTGCCGTCAACGACGGGAACGGGTGGATGGCCACCATCCTGCGGAAACCCCAACCCGCCTACGAAGCCTGCTACGAGAAGGTCCCACTCCAGGCCGTCGCCAACAGCGAACGCCGGTTCCCCGCCGCCTGGCTCAGCTCAAACCGGCTCGACGTTACCGACGCGTTCGTCAACTACGCGCGCCCCCTCATCGGGAACGACTGGGTCCGGATCCCCACCGAAAACGGGCTCCAACGCTTCGCACGCTTCAAGCCCGTCTTCGCCCCAAAATTGTGCCCCCCCTATCAACCCCAGGCCTACTAGAACTCGCTCCTGAACTTACTCGAGAACTTGCTCGCGAACTTGCTCGAGAACCCGACTTCGCTCAGATAGCTACGTCGGGCGCGGCCCGACTTCGCTCAGATAGCTACGTCGGGCGCGGCCCGACTTCGCTCAGATAG